>CAZZMK010000139.1:0-11522 GCA_964655185.1 uncultured Nitrospirales bacterium
TTCCGATCTATACCGTTATTGTGCTTACTTCAAACATAGGGGCAAGACGGATAGGAAAAACTGTAGCGGTAGGTTTTCAAAAAGAATCTACTGAAGAAGAATATGAAAAAATGAAAGATAGAGTATTGGATGAAGTAAAAAAGACTTTTAATCCTGAGTTTTTAAATAGGTTGGACGAGATTATTGTTTTTCATAGACTCAGTCAAGCACATCTTGAACAAATAGTTGAAATTCAGGTTAGAGAGGTTGCTCAATCTTTAAAGGATAAAAACATTGAAATAGAAATAACACCAGAGGCTAAAAAGTTTATAGTAGGGGTAGGAAATACTGAAGAATACGGTGCTAGACCTCTGAGAAGGGCAGTCCAGCAATATATAGAGGATAAACTTGCTGGAAAAATTCTTGCAAATGAAATTAAGGAAGGTGATAGAGTTTTAATTACGCTTGCTGAGAATGGAAAAGAATTGGAGTTTATTAGGGTAGAAAAATATAGAGATGAGCAATTACCTCAAGAGGATAATAATTCGGTAGAATTAATGTCTAATAATTAATTTGGTTTTCAACTGTAGGCGCGAATAACATATATTACTACAAGAATGTAAGGAGAGAATGATGGGAAAAGTAAGTTTTTCGTTTTGCATATTGATGATTTTGTTTTCCTCATCATTATTATTTGCTCAAGTATATGAATATGAAGGCAAGAAGATAGTATCCATATCTGTTCAGGGATTAGAAAAGATTAATGAACAAGTTGTGATGGGACAGATAGAATCTAAGGTCGGTGATGAATTAAATTCCCGTAGAGTAGCGAGAGATATAAAGAGAATATACGGTTTGGGTTACTTTATGAAAGTAGATGCTGATGTCAGCCCAGAAGGTGATGGTGTAAAACTCGTTTTTATAGTTGAGGAGGAAAGAAGAATAGTAGACGTGAAAATTATGGGGTGTAGGAAAATAAAGCCTCGTGTTGTAGAGGGGGTAATAAAGCAGAAAAAAGGTGCATCATTCATTCCTGAATTATGTGAAGAAGATAGAAAGTCTATACTTAATCTCTATCAACAAAAGGGCTATGCTACCGCAAAAGTAGATATAATCACGGAGAGAGTAGAGCCTGGTCTCGTGAGAATAATTTACTCCATAGATGAAGGTACTAAAGCCCGCATAAAACAAATTGAGATTGAAGGTAATATGGCTCTTTCTGACAAGCAGATTAAAAAGGTAATGAAGACCAAACCTGCAAGATGGTTCATTGGTGGTAAGTATGATGAAACAAAGTTTGAAACTGATATAGAAAAGATAGTCGAAAAATATGGCGAATCTGGATATTTAGATGCTAAGGTGACTCATACTGATGTACTTTATACAGATGGGGGAAAACGACTGAAGATAAAACTATTTGTAGAAGAAGGTAACCAATACAAAGTTGCTTCTTTAGATTATGCTAATAACTTTGTTTTCGATAAATCAGAATTAGATAGAGAAATAAAAGTGAAGCCTTCCGATATCCATAATAAGACTCAAGTTTCTAAGGATGCGAAGGCAATAGAGAAACTTTATCAAGATAGTGGATATGTAGATGTTGCAGTAGTTCCGCAGGTATCGAAGGATGAACAAAATAATACAACAAATATAGTGTATAAAATCTCTGAGGGCGATGTGAAGTATATAAAACAAGTAGAAATTACAGGTAACAATGTAACTCAGGATGAGGTTATTCGGAGACAGGTTTTAGTTAAACCCGGCGAAAGATATGATGGGTCTGCTGTGGAAATGAGTAAGTTGCGATTAGAAAATTTAGATTACTTCGATAAGGTAAGAGTCTCATTATATGACGACGAAAGCGACCCAATGTATTCAAATTTATTGGTAGATGTAGAAGAAGGCAAAACAGGCACATTTCTCTTTGGCGCGGGCTATAGTACAGATGAAGGTTTAGGTGGATTCGCTCAGTTAAGGCTGAGAAACTTTGATATAACTAACTGGCCGAAATTTTCTGGTGGTGGGCAGACTTTTTCAGCCAGGGTACACCTTGGCGATAGGAGAGACCGCTTTAATATAAGTTTTACTGACCCTGAAATTTTTGGATATCCAATTTCGCTTGGTGTGGATGTTTACGATGAGTCATACTGGATAAAGGGGGGTGCTGATTACCGTGAAAACCAAGCAGGTGCACAAATAAGATTTGGTAAGTCTTTATCTTCGTATAACATGATTAGACTGGCTATTAGAGCGGAAGATGTGGATGTAAGTGACTTACCATGGTTTATCAATAGGGAAATTAGATTGCAGACAGAAAATTCTACTACTGTTAGCACAATTTTAACTCTTGAAAGAAATACTCTTGATAGATTGAGGGACCCAACAAAAGGTATTAATGCTATCTTATCCTCTGAAGTAGCAGGTTGGGGAGGAGATAATAACTTTGTAAAATTGCAATTTGATTTTAGTTGGTTTAAGGCTTTAGATAACTCCAAGAAATGGGTGCTAATGATAAGAACCAGAGAAGGTTGGATGACTGAATATGGAGATTCCGAATATATACCCTTACCTTATAGATTTTATGCAGGTGGAACTACTACTGTTCGTGGTTATGATTTCCGAGACATTGGACCGAAAATTAGAGAGTACGGATTGTTTGGCGATTGGATTGCAAAAGGAGGAAGTGTCAGGCTTATTAACAATCTTGAACTTAAATATAAATTGACGGATATAATAAGATTGTACACATTTGTTGATATGGGCGGAGTATGGGAAGATGACAGCGATATTGATTTCTCTGATTTGAAGTATAGTGCAGGTTTAGGTATAGGTGCTGAAATACCGAGATTTGGTCCTATCAGAGTTGATTATGGTATTCCGTTAAATCCAGATGATGACCAGGGTAATGGAAGATTGCACTTAACTACGGGACTTCAGTTTTAGTCCTGATTGAATTCTCTCTTTATGAAATTTTTGAACAAAATTTGATATACTTCCGTAATATTATATAAGCGAAATTAACTTTGGTTCGAGAAGGAAAGGAAAAATGAGGAGTTTTTTTATCTTTTTAACTTTAATATTGATTACATCGGTGGTATCTCCTAAGTTATATGCTCAAGACCCTTCTAAGGCTTCAGATACTGGCTTTGCCTATAAGATAGCGGTGGTAGATATCGACCTCTTGATGCGGGAGTATAATAAGAGGAAACAAAAATATGAAGAATTGCAGAAAGAAGTAGATGCTCAGCAAAAAGAACTCGATGCGATGATGGCGAGAATAGAGGCAGACCGAAAGAAATTAGAAGATGGCAAGGCTACTCTAAGTGACGAGGAAAAACTGGACCTTAAAATGAAAATAGAACAAGAAACTGCTGCATATAGGGCGGAGTTAGAAAAGCGACAAAAGACTATAGATAGTAAAGAGGAGCGAATTATTAGGGAATGTCTTGATGATATTCAAAATGCGATAAATGTTATAGCCACCTCTGAAAATTATCATCTCGTATTTAATACAGGTAAATCATTAAAGAGCGCACTAATTTATCATTCTCCTACTATTGATATAACATCTAAAGTGTTGGCTCAGTTGAACTCTGGTAGTGCCTCTGGAAGTACAGGCGGTAAAAAATAAGGTTTATTTAAGTCAGTCACTTTTGATAATGAATCTAAGAGCACTTGAAATAGCAAAATTCGTGGGGGGGAGAATAATAGTTGGTAGTCCTGAAACTATTGTAAAAGGTGTAGGAAGCATTGAGAATGCAAAAAATGGTGAAGTTGTATTTGTTCGAGACAAGAAATATGAAAAATATCTGTCTAATACTAATGCTTCTGTAGCACTTGTTCCATTTGAACCTACAGTATCATTACCCCCTAATCTTACCTGTATTCTTGTTGAGTCTCCAGATTTAGCGTTTTTAAGGTTAGTTGAACATTTCTATCCAAAGAAAATCCCGTTTCCCGCTGGGGTTCATCCAAGTGCAATAATAGGAGAAAATGTTGTTTTGGGTGAGAATATTTCTGTCGGACCCTTTGTTTATATAGGCAGTAATTCGAAGATAGGAAATGGGGTGGTTATATATCCTCACGTTTTCATTGGGGAAAATTGTGAAATTGGTCAAGATACAGTAATTTATCCAAATGTTACTATAAGAGAATCTACCTCAATAGGTGCGAGGTGTATTATCCATTCCGGTGTGTGTATTGGTAGCGATGGCTTTGGATTTGTTTTCGATGGAGAAAAGTGGCATAAAATTCCGCAGGTGGGCAAAGTTGTTATAAAAGATGATGTGGAGATTGGAAGTAATACTTGTATTGATAGAGCAACGTTAGGAGAAACTGTTATTGAGACCGGAACAAAACTTGATAATTTAGTTCAAGTGGGACACAATGTTAAGATAGGAAAGCATTGTGTATTAGCGGGAACAACCGGTATTGCGGGAAGTGCAGTAATTGGGAACTTTGTAAGGATTGGAGCAGGTGCAGGAATTAATGGCCATATTGAAATTGGAGATAATGTGTCAATTGGAGCATGGTCAGGTGTAGCAAAAAGTATAGAAGCAGGTAAGACGGTTTCTGGTTTTCCTGCAGTAGAACATTCACTTGCAAAGAGAATTATGGTTTCTCAACAATATTTGCCTGAAATGTTAAAAAGGATAAGAGAATTAGAGAGAAAAATAGAAAAAATAGAGAGTATAGTCTATGGCGAACCAAAGGACAATAGCGAATGAGGTTTCATTTTCGGGGATAGGGCTCCATTCGGGTAGTTTAACAACCGTTACCTTCAAGCCGGCCCCACCAGATACTGGGATAGTATTTATAAGGGTTGATTTACCTGGAAAACCTGCAGTTCCTGCGAATATCGATTATGTTATTGATGTATCTCGGGGCACTACAATTGGTCTCGGTTCTGCAAAGATTAGAACGGTCGAACATAGTCTTGCCGCTATGGCGGGGTTAGGTATCGATAACCTTTATATTGAAGTTGACAACGAAGAAATTCCAAATGGAGATGGTAGTGCCCTTCCGGTTATGAATTGCCTGTTAAGGGCTGGCATTGTAGAACAAGACGCACCTAAGAGATACCTTGTTGTTGATAGACCTGTTTTTTATAGACAGGATGAAGTAACTTTAAATATTCTTCCAGCGGAAGAATTTAGAATAACGATGACCATTGCTTATGACCATGTGGCTATAGGTACTCAATATGCAAGTTTTGTTATAAATGAAGAGACCTTTAAATCTCAGATTGCACCTGCGAGGACTTTCTGTTTTTTGAAAGAGGTTAGAATGCTTAAGGAACAAGGTCTAATAATGGGAGGAAGCATTGAAAGTGCCGTAGTAATAGGCGATGAGGAGATATTAAACGATGGACTTCGTTTCCCCGATGAATTTGTTAGGCACAAAATTCTCGATTTGATGGGTGATACTTACTTAATTGGTCGGCCTTTAATAGGACACATAATCGGGGTTAAGACGGGACACGAAAAAAATGTAATGTTTACAAGACAGATTAAAAAAGCATACCTCGAAGGTTATGGTGTGTATGCTATTCCTGACCCGAGACCTACTGCTCACAGGCAATTACCTGCTCTTGATGTTAATAAAATATTGAAAATTCTTCCTCATAGGTACCCGTTTTTACTGGTAGATAGAATAATAGAATTTCAATCAATGAAGAAAGTGGTGGGAATAAAGAATGTTACAGTAAATGAGCCTTTTTTCCAAGGGCATTGGCCTGAGGTTCCTGTTATGCCGGGTGTATTAATTTTAGAAGCAATGGCGCAGGTGGCCTCAGTTTTAATTTTTAGAGAAAATGGTGAACCTCCATTATACCAGGCTTATTTTGTTGGTTTAGAAAAGGCTTTCCTAAGAAGATTGGTAGTCCCAGGTGACCAACTTGTAATTAAGGCGCTTATGGAATCCCATAATTCTGAGCACCTTAAAGCAAAAGTTGTTGCTTCGGTTGAAAATCATACTGTAGCAGAAGCCATAATGACGTTCGGATTAGTTGAAATAAAGAAATAAGCCGACTATTTCAAAATAAGTTTGAAAAACAATTTTTAGGAATTAAAAGTTTCTACCCGAGAGTACTTAGTCTAAATGCTGACTCATATTAGATCTGTCTCAAATTATAATGGTATTTGATTTGTTTAATGAAAACTATTTATATTAAAGTTTTCAATCATAAAAATTTAGGGTAATTTAATCTTTTCTTTTACGACGAGAATAATTATATATGAGAGATATAAAGGTTTTTTGCCTATTGATATTTGTATCCGTTGGATTTTTTACTTGCCAGAATGGAAGAAAAGATAGTTTTATAGTTTCGGGGCAAATAGAATGCAAAATCTACTCTCCGGGTTCTACTGTTGGTGGTAGGGTTGTTGAGGTAAATGTAAAAGAGGGAGACTTTGTTAGAAAAGGAGAGGTTTTAGTAAAATTTGATTGTGTCCAGAATGAGGCAACTTATAATGCTGTGCAGAGTAAAGTGAAGCAGGCGGAGGTCTTATTGGAAAAGTTAAAAAGGGGAGCCACTGAAGAAGAGATTAAACAGGCTGAAGAATCTGCGAGAGCGGCTGAATATCAATACAAATTATTATTAGCAGGAGCAAGAGAGGAGGATAAGAAATCTGCAAAGGCGATTCTCGATGCATCTAAGACAGCACTTGAAATTGCACGCCAAGATTTCGAACGAGCAGAAAGATTATATAAAGAGGGAGCTATATCCAAGAAACAATGGGAAGAATCAAAAGTTATTTATGAAAAAACTTTAAGTGAGTATGGAGTAGCATTGGAACGATATAATCAATTACTCGCAGGCCCTAGAAAAGAAGAGATTGAATCAGCAAAAGCAAACTGGGAAAGGCTTAAGGCTATAGAAGCAGAAGTAAAAAGAGGACCAAGAGAAGAGGATATTAAATCAGCAGAGATGGCATTGGAATCTGCAAAGGCAGAACTCGAAAAGGTAAAAAAATTAGTTGATGAGTGTGTAGTTAGGGCACCAATTGATGGCATCATAGAAACTGTTTCTGTTAAGGTTGGAGATATAGTTCCTCCAGGACCATGTCTTAGGATGGCGGATTCTAAAAATTTGGAGATGTATATATATGTTCCTGCAGATGTATTAGGGGCAATACATCTTGGTCAGGACATATACTTTACCACCGATACCTACGGTGACCAGCAGTTTGTTGGGAAAGTAGTTTATATTGCGTCTGAAGGTGAGTTTACACCTCGTAACTTACAGACTCAAGAAGAGAGAATACAACAAGTTTTTGCAGTGAAACTTTTGGTAGACTCATACGATGGTAAGTTAAAAGGGGGTATGACAGGTATTGTTAAAATTCCATTGAAGAAGAAATGAACTCGTGGGTATGGAAGAAATCAGCGATGTCTTAAATAAACCTTCTGTGATTATAGTTGATGAATTAACCAAGACCTTTGGAAATATTGTTGCAGTTGACCGAGTATCCTTTACTGTAAAAGAGAGAGATATATTTGGGTTGCTGGGTCCAAATGGCTCTGGTAAAACGACTCTTATTAGAATGCTTTGTGGTATATTAACCCCTACCTCTGGCGAGGCTTACGTTCTTGGCTATGACGTTTTCAAGGAGAGTGAGGAAGTAAAAAAGTCTATTGGATATATGTCCCAGCAATTTAGTTTATATTCGGATTTGACTGTTTGGGAAAACCTTAATTTCTATGCGAGAGTTTATGGAATTCCGAGGAGGGAAAGAAAAAATAGGTTAGAAGAAGTTATAGAGATTGTTGGTATAAAACCATATTTGAATCAAATGTCAGGGGCTCTATCTGGAGGATGGAAACAGCGACTTGCCTTGGCTTGTGCCTTAGTTCATAAGCCCAAACTTTTGTTTTTAGACGAGCCCACTGCAGGAATTGACCCGGTGGCAAGGCGAGATTTGTGGAATTTACTTTTTGACCTTTCTGCAAGAGGGACCACCTTTTTTGTAACTACCCATTATATGGATGAAGCAGAGAGATGTTCTCACCTCGGATATATCTATTTTTCGAAACTAATTGCTTGTGGAACTCCAGAGGAACTTAAAAAAATACCTAATGTTACTCCTGAAGGTTATAGACGGTATGAACTTAGAGTTGAACGGCTTACGGAGGCTATGAAAGAACTTTTGAAATTAGGATTTGTAAGGGATGCTACAATGTTTTCCGATGTAATTCATTTATTAATTAAAGAAGGTTATCACGAGGCAGTAGAAGATTATCTAAGTAAGTTAGGTTTCAAAATTTATGATTTGCGAGAAATACCACCGACATTAGAAGATGTATTTGTCTCATTAACTCGGTATTTCAATAATTAGGATGATTTATGTTTCAAGGTTTAGGTGCAATAGTTTACAAAGAAACCAGACATATTTTTAGAGACCCAAGAAGTCTTTTCCTCATGTTAGTTATACCTGCTTTAGAGTTAACTATATTTGGCTTTGCGGTAAACTTAGATGTTAAACACATAAAGACCGGGGTATTTAATCAAGATAAGAAATTTGAGAGTAGGGTATTATTAGACCAATTTGTTAATTCAGGCTATTTTGATATAGTGAAAATTTTTAATTCTGAAGAAGAGATTGCCGAGGCAATGCGTAGGGGTGATATAAAAGTAGCCATTAGAATACCCTCGGATTATACGGAAAGAGTATCGAGAGGAGATTCCGTAGGTGTGCAGGTGTTAATAGATGGTAGCGATTCTACAGTAGCAATGCAGGCTTTGAATGTGAGCAATGCAATAGGGCTGAGAGCCTCAATAAAAGTATTAGGTAGAAAATTCCAAATTCCATCACGATTTCCCGTGGATATGAGACCGCGGGTTCTTTTTAATCCAGATATGAGAACAGCAAACTTTATGATTCCAGGATTGGTTGGAGTCATTCTACAGGTAGTAGTTATGTTGTTGACATCCTTTGCTATAGTGAGAGAAAAAGAACAGAGAACATTGGAACAACTTATAGTTACTCCTGTCTCGAGATTCGGTCTTATGCTTGGTAAATTGTTGCCATTTTTAGGAGTGGGTATATGTGAAACGATATCGGTTTTGTTGCTGATGAGGTTCCTATTTCAAGTTCCTATTGCCGGAAGTGTATTTTTATTAGGCTTTTTTGCTCTTATATTTTTATTCACAACTTTAGGTATGGGCCTTTTGGTCTCAACTTTTGCTCAAAATCAGATTCAGGCTCTTCAAATATCATTTGTTATTTTACTTCCTTCATTCCTCCTTTCCGGATTTATGTTTCCACAGGAAACGATGCCTACAATAATTTATTGGATTGGCCAAGTAGTCCCCGCCACTTATTTCTTAAGAATACTCAGAGGAATTATTTTAAGAGATGCCGGCTTTTGGGACTTGTGGCATAATGGTGCTATCCTTGCTGTAATGGGTATAGTCATTATAATTACTGCTACCTTTAGATTTCATAAGACTATTGGATAAATTGTGATTGCGTTTAAATAAATAGTGCGAGTTAGTTACTCAATTTGAATTCTTATTCGGTTTGCAGTTGCGATATTGATTAATAGATAATCCTGTAATTTTTTCCACACCTTTTTTGAAAGATAGGGAATCATTATGTCTAAAGTAACTGGAAAGATATACTTGTTTTTAATGTGTTTGGTTGGTTTCCTGGTAGATTTTGCGATTATGGTTGGGGTGGTGTGTTTGCCATTCTTGATTTTGGAGCATTTGCCTGGGGGAAATACCTCTATATCAGGTAATGTGTTTGCGGTGCAGATGGCTACCTATACAATAGCGTGTTTAGTTGTGGCTGGAGTTGTAAGGAGATCAAAAAATGTATTAATCTGGCCGAGGATAGGATTGGTATTCTTCATATTTTCTTATCCGTTTTTTCCCTTCGTTAAAAATGTTTTTGCCTATTATATTTTCTCAGCGGTCTCGTTTATTGGAATGGCGTTTTGCTGGCCTGCATTTTATGCTTGGGTCGGTACTTCTAATAATGACAGAGATAGACAGTTTTCCCTTGCCTTGTTCAATATATCCTGGAGTATGGGGTTTACTATCAGTCCTCTTGTCGCAGGACCTATGTATGACTTTGATTATAGGTTACCTTACATAATCTTATTGGGTACTAGTTTAGTATCCTTGTTTGTCTTATTTATTTTACCTCCTCGCTGGAATAGAGAGGAAGAGTTTGATAACCAAACGAAACCTATAAATATTGATACAGATAAAGTTGATGAATTAAATGGTATGTATTTATATCCGTTTTGGATAGGAGTTTTCTTAGCCAATTTTTTGGTTGTTGTCTTGAGAGCAACTTATCCAGAACATTTGAAAAATATGGTAGAAAATGGTTTATTAAGGTTTTTGTATGAATCGTCTCCTTCTCCAATGTTGCTTTCCAACCCTGCTACGAAATTCTCCTTACCATCAGCAATGCTTTCTTTGGGGACAGTAGGACTATTTATTTCTATGGCGAGAACAACTTTTTGGAAGTATCGAATTTCAGTTCTTTTTATTTCTCAAGTATTATCTTCTATAGCAATATTGCTGATATCTGTTACAAGAAGTTTAGTTTTGATTTCTTTGTGTTTTGCAATAATTGGTGCTAATCACGGTCTAACATTTTTTGCAAGTACTTTTTATAGTACACAAAATCCTGAGTTCAGTCACAGGAGAGCATCGATAAATGAAGGATTGGTAGGATTTGGTGGAGTGGTAGGGAGTTATGCTCTTGGCAATCTGGTAAATAGTTATGGCGTATCTATTTCATATAAAATAATAATTGGAGTGGTGGTTTTAGTAATGGTAGCGGAATATATAACTTTTAACTTTATGAAAAAGCGTGAAAAAGTATCCTACCAACATGAGCATGTTAGAAATTAGTAAATTTAGATATGTTTTAGCATGGTCTATACATCTTTTTACTGCCTTAGGTGCAATATGTGGTTTTCTTGCGATAATTGAAATTGGAAAACATCAGTGGTTTTGGGCTTTTGTGTGGATGGCTGTATCTGTGTTTATTGATTCAGTTGATGGCTTTTTCGCCAGAATGTGTAAGGTAAAAGAATTAATACCTAACTTTGATGGTGCTCTACTTGATAATATTATTGACTACTTTACCTATGTAATAGTTCCTGCAAGTTTTTTGTATGAGGCTAATATTGTTCCTCAAAAACTAAACCTTATCAGTGCATTTTTGATAACACTTTCCTCAGCATATCAATTTTGTCAAAAAGACGCAAAAACGCCTGACCACTGGTTTAAAGGTTTTCCTTCTTACTGGAACATAGTTGTTTTTTATTTATATATGCTTGAATTGTCGGACGTATTGAACTTTATTATTATACTTTTCCTGGCTATTTTGGTATTTATCCCTATATACTATCTATATCCCAGTAGAACGTCTGTGTATCCTTTGTTAAATATCTGCTTGGTTTTGCTGTGGGCTATAAGTATTGCGGTTTCGATACTTATGTATCCGAAACATAAACTGATAATATATTTTTCTCTACTGTATGTAATCTACTATTTTATCTTTAGTATTTATTGGACATAT
>CAZZMK010000140.1:0-26411 GCA_964655185.1 uncultured Nitrospirales bacterium
CCTATCTCCGTCACCACTATTTACCCTCTTCCCCTTCACTATCCTCTCTTAAAGCCTCCTGAAGTTTTTGAATATTAGCCTTGAGTGAAGCAATATCATCATCAAACCCTTGGCTTACTTTAGTACTTTCCTCGCCCAAACTCTTTTCCTTGATTCTTTGCTCTACATCTTCGAGAACTCGCCGAAATGTCTTGGCTTTGCCTTCCTCTGGCTCTTCAACATCTGGCAAATTAGAGAAAAAATCATCCTCATTCATACTAAACAACAAACTAATCCTATCGCCAGAAACTCCAAGTGCAACTACTTTCCCGGCGGTTTGTAAGTAGTATACCCTTGCTCGCGGAGAAAGATAGATTACTCCTAAGACCTTGCCTAACCTCTTACCATACTTTGAAGCACCTTTTTGGACAAAAAATCTCATACTCCCTAAAACGAGGAGAAGTAGACCTAAAACTAAAACTAATGCAACAATAGTTCTAAAAATATAATATAACCAGGAAGCCCCTTCTTTTTGAGTATTTACTTCAGAAACTCCTTTAGGAGTCTTTTCCCCTTCCTCAGATATAGCCTGGTTCTTTTCTCCTGCTTTCTCTTCAGTTTCAACATCCCATGCTCTCTGGTGCTGTAAGAACCATGGCTCAGTTGCCCCAGACTTCTCTGCCTTAGTTTTACCTTCAACTGTAGTTGACTGATTCGATTGGGTATCATTAATCAAAGATTGTAAACTACCCTTAACATCGTTTAAATTTTTAGGATTATCTGCATAAATATTGGGCAAAATAAAAACAATAACTAAAAAAAGCAAAACCTGCATTTGAAATATTAATCTACTCTTCATCTTTTTCAAACCCTTGAATCTCTACTATCCGTAAATGCAGTGTATCTGCAAGTACTATAATTTCACCCCTTGCTATAAGCACCCCATTAACATATATATCTCCTAACTCACCGGCTTGTTTGTTTAGTGTAACAATTGACCCTTTATCCAAACCCAGTACATCCCTAATCCTCATCTTGCTTCTCCCCAATTCTGCAAATACTTTGACTGGAATTTGAGCCAGGTCATCAAGTGTTAGATGAGTAGGAGGCTCTTCCTTTACCTCAGTAAACTCATCTCTTGGCTCGTATCGCGAAACATTATCCGGTGTAGATTTACTCATAACTACAAGTCCACTATCGTATATTTTAAATACATTACTTCAAGCACACTACCACTTAAACCAGGAGATAATTTTCTAAGCAGTTGATTTGCCTCTTCCTTTGTCTGCCTTAGTAAAGACTCCTGCACTGCAGGGTCATTTAGTTCGGCTCTTGTCTTATTCCTATGTATTTTATTTATCATCGCAGTAAAATATTCTTTTTTACTTTCTATTACATTAGCAACTCTTGCATCTGAACAAGACATGGCAACCTGATAAATAAATAAAGGCGCAGGTGACTCGTTGTTAGGAGTTATAACTGTTGCCTGTGCTTCATCAAATTTTACTATAACTGCGGTAGGAGGAATAGTTTCCTCTGCTTGAGTGGTATAATTACTTCCCTGCCCTTCCTTATCTCCCTGGACTAACATAGGTCTCAAAACGAACAAAAAAACTAGTATAGCACAAACTGCAGGGATAATAACGCTAACTCCACCTAATATAACTATCCTCAAAACAGAATTTCCTGATTTTTGTACCTGCTGTTCAGAAGTTTTTTCCTCAGCCATTTAATATTCCTCATCTTGAGGTTAAATAAATTGTAATTAGTATACCAACTATATAATTCATCTTTTCCTATTTTGTAAATTATATAATTCTTCCTCTCCAAGAAAACCACGAATGAACAATTCTACTCTTCTGTTTTGGGCCCTTCCTTCTTCCGTAAGATTAGACGCTACTGGCTGATTTGCTCCACAAGCAGTTACTTCAAAACTATCATCAGAGAGCTGACCCAACATCTTAAGTTTTCTCATTACCTGTATAGCCCTTGCATAACTCAAATCATAATTATCTTTAAACAAGGCAGAACTTTGCACAGGAGTATTATCAGTATGGCCCTTAATTTCTACAAAAACACCCTTTAAATTTCCCAAAACTTTTGCTATTACATCCAAAACAGGTATTGCGTCGGGTTTTAACTCTGCACTTCCTCTATCGAAAAGTATCACATCAGGTAAAGTAATTTTAATACCACCTTTTGCGTCATACTCAACCTGGACCTGTTTGTCTAACCCTTTAACCTGAAGTTCCTCCGCTAATTGTTTAGCACTCTGTTGTAATTTCCTTTGTTGTTCTCTCTTACCTGCCATTTGCATATCTACCACGCTTTGATACTTGGGGAAAATACTAAATGCTCCTTCCAGCGAACCAATAGCCTTTTTAAAATCTTCTTCACTTATAGTAGAGAATGCAGCGAGTAATATAAAAAATGTTAACAAAAGACTCATCATATCTCCATAAGTAACAACCCATCCAGGTGCTCCACCTTCTCCACCTTCCTGATTTTTTCTCTCCCTTGGCATAAACTTACATTCCTCAAAATAATAAGTTTACATTATTTTCTACCAGTAACAATTCTCTTTCTAATCTCAGGTGCAATAAATGCCTTAAGTTTCTGTTCAACAATCCTTGGGTTATCTCCCGATTGTATTGATAATATCCCCTCAATTATGATTTCCCTCAGAAGTAGCTCTTCAGCAGTTCTTACTTTTAGTTTCCCAGCCAAAGGAAGCATAACCAAATTGGCAATCAATGCACCATACAACGTAGTCAAGATTGCTATAGCCATTCCAATACCTATTTGAGACGGGTCCTCCATTGTGGCTAACATTTGTACCAAACCAATCAGAGTACCTATCATTCCAAAGGCAGGAGCATACGCCGCCATAGCAGTCAGAATTGATTGTCCCAAAGCGTGTCTATCTTCCATAAATGCTAATTCAGTGGTTAGAATATCCTTCAAAAGTTCTGGTGCTGTCCCGTCTATAGCTAGTTGAATACCCCTCTGAAGAAATTCATCATCAAGTTCTGATGCAGGTCCTTCGAGAGCAAGAATTCCTTCTCTCCTGGCTATAGTCGCAAACTCGATTATCTTCTCTATTACAACCTCAGGGGGAGGAAGTTTTTGAACAAATGAATTTTTAATCGTATTGAAAACTTTTAACACTTCACCAAGTGGATAATTAATTAACGTTGCAGAAATAGTCCCACCAACAACTAATATAACCGAAGGGATATTGATAAAAATTGAAATACTACCCCCCATTAATATTGAGATAAATGTTAACGCTATCCCTGCAATTAACCCTATCACAGTTGCGAGATCCATACTACCTACTCACCCTTACCATAAGTTTTAATATGTCAACATTTTATCACTTTTATAAAAGTATATGCTATTTAACAATACAATAAAAAAATTAGGGCTGAGATTTGTTATTTAATCTCAGCCCTAAAGCATATCTAACTCAATCAGAGATTATCTTCCGAGGTTAACTGTTTCTTGAAGTAAGGTATCAGCGGCAGTAATAGTTCTTGCATTTGCTTGGAATCCACGCTGAGTTACAATCAATGAGGCAAACTCATTTCCAAGGTCTACATTAGAACTTTCAAGTACACCCCCAGACACTGTACCTCTCCCACCACTATTCGGTGGTCCTACCTGAGCAGTACCTGAAGCAGGCGTCTCAAGAAACATATTATTTCCGTCTCTTACCAATCCACCTACATTTGAAAATGTAGCAAGCGCTACTTGCGCAAATACTCGAGTAAGTCCATTACTGAAAACCCCAATAATCTCTCCATTCGCCCCAATATTAAAACTTTGTAAAACACCCCTCGGAAATCCGTCTTGAGATCTTATAGTTACATCACTCCCAACAGTATCGGGGGTCGCCAATTGGGTAATTTCTGAAAAATCGAGACTAAATATAAGGTCACTTGGTTGAGAACCATTTGTATTCATCAAATTTGCCGGGATAGTTACTGTTCCCTGAGTGCCCGGAGGTAATGTGCCATTCACATCGAAATCAAGGGTTCCACTGCCTACAACATTTCCATCGTAAGAAGCCTGCCAGAGCCATTGATTTGCCGGTGTCGCCTGCTTAGTAAAGGTGATAGTAACCAATCTCGGCGTCCCCAAAGAATCATAGACCTCTATAGTTCTTGTCACTTCTGTAGGAGTAGGGGTAACTGGCGCATCTGCGTCTAAATTGCCAATTAAATTAACTAAAGTAGTAGATTTAACAATCCCTGCACTACCTATAGGAATGACAATATCTCCAGGGGGTTGATTAGTGTTTATATTGCCCTGGTCATCAGCAAGATAACCCTGAACTCGCATTCCCGTTGCAGGGTCTATAAGATAGCCATTCGAGTTAAGGTCAAAAGAACCATCTCTTGTATAAGCAACCTTCTGACCATCACTTAAAACGAAAAAACCATTACCTTGTATGGCAAGGTCCGAAGAAACGCCCGTAAACAACAAAGAGCCCTGCTGGAAATTAACATCAATACTTGCAATCTTAACACCCAACCCTATCTGCTGTGGATTTGAACCGCCAAAGTTTCCTACTGGTGCAGAACCACCGCGCAACAACTGAGAAAACATATCCTGAAACAGTACTCTCGAGGAACGAAAACCGACTGTGTTAACATTCGCGATATTATTCGCTATTACATCCAGTCTCCTTTGAT
Organism: uncultured Nitrospirales bacterium; assembly: GCA_964655185.1. Taxonomy (GTDB): domain Bacteria; phylum Hydrogenedentota; class Hydrogenedentia; order Hydrogenedentales; family Hydrogenedentaceae; genus Hydrogenedens. Next base: position 4,677 of record CAZZMK010000140.1, read on the forward strand.
GTGCCTGTAAACCTGTCACTGCTGTTAACATAGCCATACCCATAGTGCTACCTCCTTATGTAAATTGTTATACTTTATCATTCATTTGAATAATTATTTGCCTCACTAACTAACTGCAGATTAGTAAGGGGGACTTTCGCTCCATTTACAACTACCATTATGTTTCCATTCTCAACAATAACAGATTCCACCTTTCCCTTAACAGGGTTACCCTCAGCGGTAGAACCCTCGACATATTTTCCTATCAATTGATGAGCAGAAGATATAGTGTAAGTCTGCAGACTTGATGCCAAACTACCCATACCCATAATTAGATAATCCATCTTGGAATTCATCCTAATGGATTGCTCTAAATTAGAAAACTGTGCTAATTGAGCAAGCATATCCGTGTTTTGAATAGGCTCCAAGGGGTCCTGATACTGCATCTGCATAACAAGCAACTGAAGAAATGTATCTGCACTAATTTCATTAGAGGGAGTTCTACCCGTACTCCCTGTAATAATAGGTTGTTGTGAAGAAGTTTCCCCTGATTTATTAACCCGAGCACTTTTTGCCTCAAAACTCTTTACCGCCTTTTCTCCATAAACTCGTCTGACAAACTCTTTAAAAATACCCCTTCTCTTAGCCTGATACAAAGACTGAATTTCCTTCGTAGCCTCAACCCTCTGAGCAGGCGTAGGTAACCCTGTACCGTAAACTTTCGATTTGAATTGCACTAACGCATTCATATCCGTTCTCCTATGCCAACAAGTTGATATTTCCACTATAGTATGTTTCCTGGACTGAACTTAATTGATGAGTCTCTTGCTCAGTTTTATTACCAATTACTACTTCTGGATACAGACTTCCATCCGCACTACTCGATTGAAATCTCATCCCCGAGTGGAGATTAGCCATTTCCGACCACACACCTGAATAGACAACCTGAATTTCTTGAACCGCTACACCGTCCTGTTTCAGAAAATCCTTTAACTGCTGAACATTACCCAACAACAGTTTTTGAACATCCTGACTCGATGTACTTAATCTAATAGCAATATCCCCTTGAACATGACTTACCTTTATATTCACCTCACCCAAAGATTCTGGCTTTAACCTTACTAAGATAGATTTTATTTCTCCATCTCTAAGAAGTTGAATTGAATCAACTACACTGCTAATTATCTCCCTATTTGAAGTAGCCTTACCCAGAGAATAATCTAAAATTTCAATGGTTCGGTCTACAACCTTTACTTCCTTTTGTGTTAAAAACTCTGCCAATCTCCCTGTTCCACGCAAAGGTAGAACAGAATTTACATCACTATCACTGCTTGTATCTGCCCTCTCCTTCTCTCCTGCAAGTGAAATAGAAATCAGGGCTACATCATCCTTTATCTGTGGTGCGCTAACAACCTTTATGAGTATGTCTTTTGCATTCTCACCTGCTCCATTTCCCGTATGAATTGGAGATAACACATTAGGATTAGGTTCGTCCTCTACTAAATCTCCTCCAATCCTTTGAAAGTTATTACCTTTTTCCTCAGTTTTTTCTTGAACTGCTCCAACTCCTAAATGGTTTTCTACATAATGCTGGCTTTCGCTTGCTTTTTCTGACAAATAATTCTCCAGTAGTTTTGCCACCTTTATTAAAGTTGCTTTATCTTCAAGGTTATCAACTACTAAATTCGAAACACCGAAATCGGAAACTTCTGATTTCAAGGCTTTAACTAAAGGTTTTACCTCTCTATCACTTGGTAAATAATTATTATTTACAGAAATCTCCCCCTCCTCCTTTACATACATAGGTAAAACCAAAGCATCATCAACTTCAGAAACACTACTCAAATTCCCATCAGAGATTCCTGTATCCCCAATGCCTCGAATATCTAATGCTTCTCCAGGCACCTCAATATTTGTTTCCTCCCCTCCCAAAGTAGTTTCCTTTCCTCCCAAAATATTTCCTAAATCTACAACCTCTTGCATATTATTTTCACCAGAAGAATCTGTCTGCCTCTCTCCGCCTTCCATAGGTACTGGTAACAAGTGAACTAAATTCATACTCTTAATACTATTCAATCCAGACTTTTCAAACCCTTCACCAGATACTTCGCTACTGAGCAGGTTTATTTTAGGAAAAGATGAATCAAAACTCTTAGTCTCCATAATATTGCTCAACTGAGCAAGCAAGTATGTAATCATCTCACAAAAATCATTATTCCCGTTTAATTCATTACTTTGTCTATCTTTTTCTGATGCAGACGGTTGAGCACCACTCCAGGTTTGAACTTTTTCCACAATACTTGAAATTAACTCCTTAGGTAGCAAATTTAAAAAGACCCCTTCCATATTACTTCTCCTTATGATTTACTAATAAATTGAATTAAATTAACCGCAAAAGGTGAGAAATTAAGTTGTCAAGAGGAAGACTTGGCAGGTTTAATCTTTTGAAGTGATTGCAAAACTTGAGAGGCAAGTTGAGCGTCAAGAGCCTCTACTATCTTGCCCCGTTCTTTCGGCTTAATATATGTCAATATCTCAGCGATATCGTCTGGTGGCATTGTTTTTAATCTTTCTGCTGCCTTATCTGGCTTCATTTCTGCAAGAGTCATAGCAATGGTTTGCAGTTTAATTGCCCTATCTTCAGAATCTACTTCCATCATCTTAGCCACTTCATTTTGAGAAGCCTCTATCTTAGACTGTATCTCCTTCAATTGTTGAGAAAAATTGTTCAATTCTTGTTCTTTCTTCCTCAGTTCTGCTTCCTTTTTCTTCAACTCTTCTTCTTTCTTCTTTATCTGCTCAATTAAACTCATTAAACTATCCTCCGATTGAATAGCAGATGTAGAAACTACCTGAGGAGTTTTTCCTTCACTACCACCCATTAATTTCGATAAAGATTCCTTTGACAGGTTACCTGTCATAAAAAGAACTCCTCCAAGCGTACCAACGAAAGATAATATTGCTATCAATACTAGTAATAAAATCCTCATCTTTCCATAACCTTATAGACCAAGACTATACTCATTTAATGTCCCACCTCGAAATGACTATATCATCTAAGCCTTTTTGAAACTCTTTATCAACCCAATGTTCTATTTCAACCTTTTTTCTCTCTTGAAGTTGCTCAAAAATTTTTCTTTTCTGAATCTTTTTCTCCAAATCAACTCTTTTCGCTTCTTCCTCTTGTCTTACCTCTTTCAATCTATTAGCAAGTTTTGCCATCTCATTTTCAAGGTAACAAACATAATCATAATAATTAGTTACATCCCTCAAATTAGAAGTCAACATTAAGGAATTAATATTAGATAGAGCCATTTTACGCTCCTCTTCGATATTTTCTATCTCACTTTCTATATCAGAAATCTTCTTTCTAATTTTTGCAAACTCCTGAGCACAAATTTTTTCTTCCGTCTTTTTGATTCTTACAAGTAGTGATATTCTTTCTAAATATTTTCTATCCATAATAATTACCTGACCGCATCACCCATCATTTGAATCATCTCATCCCACTCTACTTTTTCATACAAATCCTGAACTAAAAATTTCCTAATTTTAGGAATAAGTTCTATAGCCTCATCAATCTCCGGATTACTACCAGAAACATAGGCACCTATATTTATTAAGTCCTCCGCATCTCTATATACTGCAAGAATTCTTCTAATCTTAGATGCAAGTGACCTATGTTTTTCATCAACAACCTCTATCATCGACCTGCTTACACTCTCCAAAACGTCAATAGCAGGGTAATGTGCTCGAGATGCCAGTGCTCTGGATAACGATATATGACCATCCGTTATACTTCTTACCGCATCTCCAATTGGGTCATTTAAATCATCCGCTTCTACCAGCACCGTGTAAAATCCAGTAATTGTCCCCTTTTCTGAAGTTCCGACTCTCTCTAATAATTTTGGGAGTAAACTAAATACCGAAGGTGTATACCCCTTTGTAGTAGGCGGTTCTCCTATTGATAATCCTATTTCTCTCCTTGCCATCGCAAACCTCGTAACAGAATCCATCATCAAAAGGACATCTGCGCCCTTATCTCTGAAATATTCTGCTATAGTAGTTGCCACATACCCAGCACTTATCCTACGTAGAGGAGATTCATTCGAAGTGGCTACAACAACCACCGACCTTTTTAATCCCTCCTCTCCTAAATCCAACTCAAGGAATTCTCTTACCTCTTTCCCACGCTCTCCAACCAAAGCAATCACATTTACATCCGCCTTAGTATTCCTCGCAATCATACCTATCAATTTACTCTTACCAACTCCACTGCCCGACAGTATGGCTATTCTCTGTCCCTTCCCACAAGTTATACATCCATCTATAGCCTTAATACCAGTTACAAACGGCTTTAATACTCTAGGTCGGAACACTGGTGAGGGAGGCTCCGCATATAACGATCTTATCTCATTAATTTTATAACGAGGTTTTCCATCAATTGGTTCTCCTAAAGCATCTATAACCCGCCCAAGAATATCTTCTCCAATTCCTATTGACCTTTGAGTAAATGTAGGAATTAGAAGATAATCCGGTCCTAACCCATACACTTCTGACAAAGGCATTACCTGATACAAACCGTCTTTAAATCCCACTACCTCAGCCGGGACCCTTTGTTTTCTATCGCGAGAAGCTATATAACATAAGTCTCCAACACTCATTTTTGGACCAGTAGCCTCTATCACTAAACCAATTGCACTCTTAACTTTCCCGTAAACATCTACCACTTTTCTTTTCTCAACCGCCTGACAAAATTTTTCAAGAATACCCTCTTTCATCTAATAGTTTCCTTTTTATCTCTTCCTCCAAAATATTTAGTCTCATATCAATCTGGTTATCAATATACTTTGTAGGAGTTTCTACCACACATCCCCCCTTCGAAACCTGTGGATTGGGTTCCAATTCTACTTTCAAATAACTATTTTCTCTTAACACCTCATCCAAAAACTTCTTTGCAATTTCCAAATCAACGGGATTAACCTCTACTTTTATATTCTCTATTTCACTTATTTCTGTCAAAACCTCTCTAATTAACCGAGTTACTAACTCTTTATCTATTTCAACGTAACCAGAGATTACCTTGCTCGCTATCTTTAAGGAAAGATTAACCACCTGCGGAGTTAAACTATCGATAAACTTCTGAACCTCCCCCTCTATTTTCTGCCTTAACTCCGCAAACAGTATTTTAATTCTCTCCACTTCTTCTAAAAAAATCTTAAGTCCCTCTTCTTTCCCTTCAGAATAACCTTTTTCGAAAGATTCTTGCCTTAGTTTTTCCGCCTCCTCCCTAAGTTCTCCTAAGAGCATCTCCCTCAACTCTTCAACTGTAAAACTCAACTCTTTACTTACACCCTCCTCATCAACTTTAGGAAATTCCCTCAATTTTTCCTTAGACAGTTCTTCTACTTCTGACAACTCTTTTAGTATTTTCGAATATTTTTCTAAACTCATTTCCAAAATATCTTAAATATACAGTTTCTCCAATTGAGGTTATACCAAAATTTCTTCTCCGCCACCTTCGCCTCTACCCATAATAATAACTTCACCCGCCTCTTCCAATCTTCTAATCACTGCCACAATCCTTTGCTGTGCCTCCTCCACATTCTTTAATCTGACAGGACCCATAAATTCAATCTCTTCTTTCAACATCTCACGGGCTCTCTCGGACATATTCTTGAATATCTTTTCTTTAACTTCATCTGTAGCGCCTTTCAATGCTAAAGCAAGGTCTTTGGAATCAATTTCTCTCAATGCCTTTTGAATACCCGCATCGTCGACATAGACCAAATCGTCAAATGTAAACATTAGTTTATTAATCTCATTTGCTAGTTCAGCATCCCTTTCCTGCAATTTCTCCATTATGGTCTTCTCAGTAGACCTTTCTACAAGATTAAGTATCTCCGCCACCTCCTTCACACCACCGGCAAATGTAAAACCTTGAGTAAATATAGCCGACATCTTCCTCTCTAAAACCCTTTCCACCTCTCTAATAATTTCAGGAGCCGTTCTATCCATAGTAGCAATACGATAGACAACATCTGCCTGCACATCCGGAGGTAAAGAAGTCAATGCTAATGCAGCAGTTTTAGGGTCTAAGTGAGCAAGTATCAATGCTATCGTTTGCGGATGTTCCTCTTGAATAAAACTACCAATCTGCGCAGGGTCTGCTTTTTTCAAAAACTGAAAAGGAACTTCTTGTAAAGAACTCTGCAATCTACCTAAAATCTCTATTGCCCTCTGAGGTCCAAATGACTTCTCAAGTAATTCCTTCGCTAATTCTATTCCACCCTCCGTAACAAACCTTTTAGCCTCTGCCATCTGAAAAAATTCATCAAAGACCTTAGCCTTTACATCTGGGTCTATCGCCCCCAAAGCGGCTATATCAAGAGTTAACTGGTCCACCTCAGATTCACGCAAAAAAGCCATTACCTTACTCGCATAGTCAGGGCCTAAACATGCGAGCAAAATAGCCGCTTTTTTTCTCCCTGTAAGTTTTTCTGATTCTTTTGTTTCTTTCTTCGGTGCCGTATTACTCTTCTCCCTCTACTAACCAGGACCTTATCAATGAAGCAGCCGTTTCAGGCTCATCTAAAACTAACCTTGCTATTTCTTTCGCAACCTCTTGTCTTCTTATATCTTCTCTTGTAGCCTCAGGTAACTCTATTTCCTCCACCTCTTCTACTGCTCCTTCTTCAACTGTTCTTCGCAAGACTGACCTTAATACTAAGAATACCACACCAATTGCTACAAGTTGAACTAAAATAGTTATCGGAGTTATTAATCTTTCCCAACTAAACATAACCTCACTGCCTACAGGCACTTCAGGAACCCCTTCAGGTATACCAAAAGGTTGATCATAGACCAAAACTTCTGTCGGCACCTTCCCCTCTCCCACTGCGGATAACACTAAATCCCTATACATTTTCTTCTTTTCTTCTGTCAAACCTATATAAGTTCGTGTTTTCTTACCCTCAGCATCTTGAGTTTCCTGGTAGTCTCCTTCAACTACTAGCGTAACTAAGAATTTTTCTACATTTCCACCTTCTTTCTTGGTTTTCCGCGTCAATTTCGATGGCTCATAGTTAGTTATCTCTTCAGTTGTGCTTTCCTTAGAAGAAACAGTACCCAAACTTGTTGCTTCTGGAACATTTGCTGTTACACCCGGCGCACCTTCAGGCGCTCTTTCAGTAGTTTCACTAATTGTCTCAGTCGTAGACGTACTTATTTCGGTTCCCTCTGAAACTTTCTCTTCTATCTCTTCTGAGGAATCAAAATCTATTTTTGCACTAACTGAAACTGTCCCCCTTACACCCAAATCTCTCAATTTTGCCATTACCTTTGCTTCTCTTTGTTTTTCCCAATCAGTAACCAGTTCTAATTTAGAACTCGCTATAGAAGCGAAACCAGGTTGAGGAGGTAAATATAAAACTTCTCCTTTAGTACTGACTACTGTGATATTGCCAGGATGTAAATTAGGTCCACCCGCGTGGTCCACTATACTTACTATTGCCTTTACTTCCTGCTTAGTCAAGGGCCTTTTTAGGTCTAGAGTTACTGCCGCTTCAGAAGGCTTCTGTTCAGAGGCAAATAGCTCTTCTTTCGCTTCTCTAATCAAAACATAAGATGCGTTGACAAAATCAAAAGCATTCAACTGTTTCTGTATCTCCCCTTGTAATGCTCGCATAAATTTAACATTTTGTAACCATTGATTCGTCATAAGTTCAGTTGTTGAAAACAATTCCCAGCCTTGTGGTACAGGTCGCCCAATCGGCACATCACCCTGTGCTAATGCTAATTGAGCAGAACTCCTACTATTCGCAGGAACATACAAACTTGTACCATCACCTCCTACTTTGTATTTAATTCCCTGGCGAGATAGGATATCTACTGCCTTACCAATATCTTGTGGGGATAACCCAGATGAAATTAAAACATACTCCGCACGCATACCCATATACACAAGCAAAAGTAAACCAGCAAATACAATTACAAAAGAAACACCAATTACTATTTTCGCACTAACATCTAACTGACTCCAGAACTCTCTGATTCCTCTGAGAAAATTTAACAAACTCTCCATCGTTTCACTCCCCTTATGCAGTTGGGGACAACTCTAACTAAAAATCAAATTATAGACGGACTACATTAATAATATACTACATATAGTATTAAATGTCAATATTTTCCCCCATTTATTCAAAATATAGGGGTTAAAAACTATCTACCCTTCACGGTAAGGTAATTCAACTATTATCTCCGCTCCTCATCCGTAGTCACTATCTGTGAACTACGGAAATATCCTTTTATACGCGAACATTAAATTTGCATCCGCATTATTTCCTCATACGCCGTGATTACTTTATTTCGGACTGCCATCAAAGTTTGGAAGGCAGTATCCGCTTTTTGCACTGCTATCATAACTTCAGTAACATCTTTAATCTCACCAGAGACAAGTTGCTTTATAGTAGTATCCGCTTCCTCTTGAAGTTTCTGTACTTCTGAAACTGCTTCCACTAAAATATCTTTGAAAGAAGTTTCATCCTTCTTTGAAATGCTCTGAGGCTTTATCTCAGGTTTTTCTACTGTCGGCTTAATTGGCTTTATACTATTTATACTTTCGATATTTCCCATCTTCATTTATCCCTTACAAACGATTTACCTTAAACAATATCATATTCCACCTTTATCTACCTCTGCAAAATTTCAAGAGCCCTTTGCCGTATTTGGCGTGTTGCTACAAGCACGCTAATATTTGCTTCATAAACTCTTTGTGCAGAGACCAAATCAGCCATCTCTACCGGTATATTAACATTAGGGTATCTAACAATACCATTTTCATCCGCATCAGGGTGTCCAGGCTCATATACTTCCTTAAAAGGTGACATATCGTAACTTACCCTTTTAACTTCTACCCCTGCTTTTCCAATCGGGGATGTTCCTCTAATCGAATGCCCTAATAACTCAACCACTTGCCTTCTAAATGGGCCTCCTCCTTTTTCAGTCCTTGTAGTTTCAGCATTAGCAATATTATTCGCTATTATCATCATTCTCAATCTCTGGGCCTTTATGCCACTCTTTGCAATATCAAATGCTGAAATCTCATTAACCCTCATATTTCTATCTCTTCAATTCGTTTATTGCACCAATAATCTGACTGTACTTCTTGGCAAGCAAAGTAGTAAACACTGTCATTCTACTTGTATTTTCAGATAATCTTAAGATTTGCTCGTCTATATCAACACTATTAAAATCATTTTTCATCAATGACTGTCTTTCTTCGTAAATTAAATTCTCTTTAATATAGGGAATATGGCGAGGGTGGCTCGTGCGGAGTTCGATACCCCCTCGCCCATTCACCACGGCGCTGAGGGTTTTATAAAAATCTAAATTTCTTTCCACATACCCAGGAGTATCCGCATTCGCTATGTTATTGGCAATATACTTATGGTTAATTTCTCCAACCCTCAGTCCCGCTATCAAATACTCTTCTGCTGATATGTTTCTTATTTTAGTTACCATTTCTTTTCCCTGAATTCTGATAACTATCTCGCAAACAATATGCCAAAAATATCTAACCCATTAAGTCATTGATTATAAAATAGTTATATACATACTCCTCTTCAAAACGATTCTCACACCAGATACTTTTTTCCTATTTAAGGAAGAATTTTCACATAACTAAGGATGCTCTTTTTTACCCGATGTTTAGGATTCTAGAAAAACTTATTGATTAAAAATAAGAGAACAGGTAGGAGGACCCCCAGGAAGAGAGTTTACAATTCTAACTAATTTGAATCCATTTTTTTCATAAAACTTTATATTATCTAACTTATGTGTAATCACATAGGCAGGTACTCTCTCATTAACCGCCCGTTTCAATACCTCACCAATCAGTTGACTCCCAATACCTTTTCTCTGATACTTGGGGCACACTCCAAGTATATCTACAACCCAACTTTGTGGTGAAACTTCTGACTTGGTTCTCCTACGGTTATCCAAAAACACCCTGAGTGGCCGCCAAATTCTTTTTATTCCTAACTTCGGAATTGTCCATAGTAAACCAGCCTGAATCTGGTCCCACAAAGGTACCTTTAATTCCAGAGAGGGAGGAATACAAACAATAACACCCCTAAGGTCATCATCAACAAAAACGGAATCATAATTAGCAAGAACGCTAATCCATTTTGAGTATATCCACGGTAAAAAGTCTTTTCGAAACCCCTCCTCAGGAAACATATACTTTATAAGGTCATCATCAAAAAATACACTTGTCAAAACAGCCGATGCTTTTTCAATTTCCGAACTTTTGATACATCTTACATATTCCATTAAAAGCGAACTCACCTATCGGTTCTTCTACGGTCAACAAAATAAACACTTTTACCGTCTATCGGTTGTGCCTTCTGTCTAACTTGAGCAAGCACTTCAAACATTTTCTTAGCATTTCTAAAATGTCTATAAGTATTGTGAACAACACCTACTGATAAAGCCATAAGCGGACTCTTTACAGCCACACCTTGCCTATCAACAGTCACCATATATCCCTGATGAAACTCCTCTTCAGTATAAAGTTCTTTCTTCCTCTGGTCAAAAGTCGTAATCAAAGTTTCACAAAATTTCTCATAATCATTTGCATTCAACAGCACCACAAAATGCTCTCCACCAATATGAGCAAAAAATGACTCGTACAAACCAAGATTCTTTTTGAGTTCTATAAACATGTTTGCAAGAAACTGCAAGGCCTTTTTTTGCCCTTCGGGTCCCTTTGCAATACAATATGGTTTAAACCCAACCATACTAATATACACAACTGCAATACTTTCTCCCCTTGCTAACTTGTGGTCAATTTCCCTCTTAATCGCATCGGTACCAGGAAGGTTGGTAATTGAGTTACGAGTAGCAATAGAAGCAAGAAGAGAACTTAATGATGTTATTTTGTCCATCAACCTATCTAACTTAAAAGGCTTAACTAAATAATCATCCGCCCCCTGTTCTAAACCATGTATTACCTCGGGCTCTTCTCCCAAAGCAGTTAGAATCAATATGCCTATTCTGTATAACTCAGGGTCTCTCCTAAGTCTCCTACATATCTGATAACCAGTTACACCGGGCAACATAATATCTAATATAACTATATCAGGCTTGAATTGCTTTGCATACTCAAAAGCCCCATTTCCCGTATGAATCATGCCAACTTGATACCCCTCACTTACCAGTTTGGTCTTCAATAACTCCGCTAAATCAACATCATCCTCAACTATAAGAATCTTCATAAGCGCCCTTTCAAAATTTTAATGTTATAAAATTTTGATTTAACAAAAAATAAAACCATAGGTAATTTTACCCCATTATTATGCAAAAAATCATATAATCCTTATCCATCCAAAAAGTAAGCACTACAAAAACTTTAATCAAAATACATTCTTATGATAAGATTTTGAACAAGTTTCATTGGTAAACTACTATTAAATTTAACTAAAATATATGAGGAATAAAAACACGATGAGTAAAAGAGTATCGGCAAAATTCAAGAAAATTATTTTAGCGCTTTTTTCTATATCACTAATAATTATATGTATTTTTTCCAGCATTAACTGTGCGAAGCCTGCTCCACCCACACCCCCACCTAAACAAGAACCTCCACCACCAAGCCCCGAACAAATAATGTCTGAATTAAGGTCCGCTCTTCAGCCACTATCAAATGCCATAAATACTAATACGGGTATACCTCCATCTCAACACGAGAGCATACTAAACAATCTAAGAAGTGTTAAAGGAAAATATTCCGCTATTGAAAACGGTAAAATTGCTATCGGGAAAATATGCCTTGAATTAGATGACATGATTAAGAGAGCAAGAGAACAACAAAGATGGGGATTAGTCCGTTTAGGTATTATGGCTTACGATGTCCTAAGACCAGGTGCTATTGCTCCTGATGGAAAATATGCTCGGCTTCTTGAACGAACCAATTTAATCTTGTCGCGTCCAAAAGTAGAAGTAAATGGCTTTCTGCAGGCTGAAAAGGATATATATATCTTTCTCACTGTTACAGATACTGCTACCCAAAAAACAGAGAATTTCAAAGTAAGAGAAGGAGAAGAATTCTACGAGCCAGTAGACCCTCAAACAAATAAAAAGAAACCACCTCAACTTCGGATCGTAAGAGTAATAGGAGATCAACAATCCGTAGAAATCTTATATATTCCTGCAAATGAAACATGGATAGTACCCGGTCCAAGAACTAAAGGATAATTTTGCCCCCTAAATACACAATGTAAAATTTTATAACTTCCAAAATACTAGTCAAATGAATAATGATTTTGACACCTTATTAACACCGAATGAAAAAGATTATATTGGTACTAATTTTAATTTGATAACTAAAGAAAATGTATTTATCATCCTTTCTTTAGGCATTCTGATTTTCATCGTCTACACAAATACTCTTGATAACGATTGGGTCTGGGACGATGTTTCTTCCGTTCTCATACACAAACATGTCCAGGACCCAGAATATTTTTTTCAGTTATTCAAAGAAGACCAGCACGTTTTCGGGAGGGGGCAGGGAAACTTTTATAGACCCCTCGTTTCCGTTTCTTTCATGATGGATTTTTTATTGTCATACAGGCCTGAATACGGAAAAAATGAATTAGGTACACCTAATGTTTCCCCACTACTTTTCCATATTACAAACATCGTGTTGCATTGGATAGTTGTTTCTCTACTTTTTCTACTACTTCAAAAATTTGGCGTTCCAAGATCAATAGCCATTTGCACTTCACTAATCTATTCTATCCATCCAATCCACACCGAAGCAGTTACCTACATTAGCGGAAGAGCAGATATGATGTCGGCAATGTTTATACTATTAAGCCTACTATTTGCTCTGAAATATTTAGAATCTGAAAAATTCTTAAGCATATATATTTTTCTAACACTACTTGCCTTTATCTGTGGGCTACTTAGCAAAGAGGCATCTACTATATTTCCTGTTCTATTGGTAGTTATTTTACTCTTCTTTAAAACCGAATCTACCACAAACTCAAAAAAAATACATGTTAAAAAGATACTATTAACAGTTTCATCTCTTATTATATTCGTGGCATATTTGGTACTTCGCTCCACTATTCTTAAATTCTCTTCAGATACTCAAAATATTACCAAGACTTGGAGCGAGAAAATCATAGAAGTAGGACAAGCCCTCGCTTTTTACCTCAGAGTAATGATTATCCCGATAAACTTACATATGGAACAATCTCTGGAAAATACGCCATGGTGGACATCAATAATAGGCTACATCTTTCTAACCACTTTGATTCTCGGACTAATCTGGGCAATAAACAAAAAACACTACAGAATCTCTATGGGAATCGGATGGTTCGTAGTTGGTTGGTTTCCAATTTCTGGCATATTCACACTAAATGCACCCCAGGCTGAACACTGGATGTACTTACCTATAATAGGCTTCTGGTGGACCATATTCGAAATACTCAATATTTTCCTCTCTAAATTGTCAGATAAAAAAATATTCACACCCATCCCACTCCCGAAGTTAGTTTTTATACTGGCACTAATACTCTGCATTCCCTATTCTTATCAAACTATACTTAGAAACAATGACTGGCAAAATAATGAAACTATCTTCAAAAACACTTTATTACATAACCCAAACTCTGCAAGAGTTAGATACAACCTTGCTGTTACCTATGAAGATATAACAAAAGACTATCCTTCCGCTGCAAAACAGTATATGGAATTGTTAAAATATTACAAGAGTCTCAAAAATAAAACTAACATTGATAATAAAAAACTCGCTTTCTTAGGTGAAGAAGAAATAGAAGCCACTTTGTCGCTTGGAAAATGCCTTTACCTCAGCGGGAGATATTCGGAAGCAATCAATGTCCTTCTCCCACTAACATACTTAACTACTAAGAAAGAGTTTCTCCCCTATGCTATAGAGGCTGTTTCAATAATATCTAAATCCTCTATTCCAATTGGCGATATAAAGTCTTTCCAGATCATATCTACACTATTAGCCTCTTTAGACAAAGAAAAGAAAGAAGAGATACTATGGTATATTCTCGGAGGTACACTTGAAACCCCATCATATGTTTCAGTAAATTAAATCTATAAGCGTAAAATGGAGATAATGATTATGCTTAAAGGTTCATTAATCCACCCTGAGATTTTATATTCACTCGCTTCTGCAGGACATGGCTCCAGAGTATTAATCACAGACGGCAACTACCCCGCAAGTACTAAAGAAGGAACAAATGCTAACACTGTATACTTAAATCTAACTCCTGGGATAGTAAAAGTAACTGATGTCCTTAAAACTCTAACCACAGTAATTGAAGTTGAGGAAGCCTATGTAATGAGCCCCTCTTCTGGAGAAGAACCAGCAATTTACAAAGATTTCCGCGAACTCCTTCCAGGAGTTGAACTCCAAAAATTAGGTCGCTTCGAGTTTTACGACTTAGCATCTTCCCCTGATACCTGTTTACAAATAGTTACTGCTGACCAGCGTTTATATGCTAATATTTTACTAACAATTGGAGTTGTAAAATAGGTATAAATTAATTTACTATTAATTATTGACATTCTCTTGACAAACTATAAAAAAAATGTTAAAATTAAATTAATATAGAATTACTTAAGATACGGAGAATGAATATGCCTGATAAGCCTTTAGACCCAAATTTCGAACCCGAAGAAGAGAAAAAGAAGAAAGAGGAATTTCCAAGTGATTCCGGATTAGGGAACCTACCTCCTTTAAGCGATTTTGACTCTGGGACAAAACTTGAGTCTGAATCCAAATTACCCCCCCTATCTTCTTTTGACTCTGACTTCTCAAAGAAAACTGAAGAACCTAAAAAAGAATCTTTTGAGAGTTCATTGCCACCATTAAGTGAATTAGATGTTGTAGTACCTGAGCCTACTGGTGGCAATATTAAAAGTCCTTTAGAATTCGATACTCACAGTACACCAGGAGGAATTCCCGGCATATTGCAAACACCACCTCAGACGCCTTCAACACCACCGCCTTCTGCCCCTAAAAAGCCAAGTTTCCAGGACCTTGCTGCGGACAGTGACTTCTCCCCTGAAACACCAGAAATTGGTCCGGGTCCAGTAAGCCTCGAATCAGGTTTGGAAACACCTGTAACCGATAGTGCATTTGGGGGAGGAAGTAAAGGCGGAGTATTTGACATTAAGACTGACCAAGTTGGGGTTGGTCCGTCCTCAACAATAACCTCTGCACCCACACAAATAATGGAATCGCCAGTTTTCGGAGGACCACAATCTCCTTCACCTGCATTCGGAGGACCACAGTCGCCTTCACCTGATTTTGGACCTGTAGATTCAGGTTTAGGCGTCGGAGCACCTCCAGGAGGAGGGCTACAAACTGATATATTCGGTATGGAAGCCGGAGCAGGAGTAGAAACTCCTCTTCCGGAGTTTACCGCTCCAACAGGTCCAGGAGTAACTCCACCAATAGCCCCCACAACATCTACTCAAGCACCGGTAGAAGAGGCTGCGCTTCCTCCAGAAAAACCGAGAAGAAAAATTACCCAGATACTCTTATTGCCAGTTCTAATTATTGTAGGTTTCATAATAGGGCTAATCAGTAGCCCATTCTTATCTTATTATCTTCCACTACCCAACCCACAGGCTGAAGTAATTGCTCAATTAGAGCAACAGATCAAGAATAAAGATAATGAAATAAGACAATTAAGAAGTTTACCACCAGGTACAACTATAAGTGAAGAAGATGTGAAAAGACTCCAAAGTGAACTTGAAGACGTAAATAACAGGATAAAAAATGCAAGACAGGAATTAGAAAATCTAAATAACCAAATAAATGAAAAAACCGCAAACCTTCGCGCTATAGAAGCAGATATTGCCGCAAAGAATGAACAATTTGTTGCTGCACAAGAAGCATATGAAAACTTGTTAAACGAAACAGAAATTGTAAAAGCACGCCAGACAGGATTATTGGCAGAGATAGAAAGGTTAACTAAGCAAGTAGGTCAACTTGAAGAAGCGCAAGCAAGAAATATCGCTATCAAAGAGGCTTTTCTTAGTGATATAGACAAACTAATTATTCAGATAAAAGAATCTCTACCCCTTACCCCCGAAAAATACTCTTTAAATGAAAGGTTAGCAAGAGCAGAACAACTTAGACAAAAAGTTGAGCAGGCTAACTGGATAACCCCAGAACTTCAAAAAGAATTCACTGACCTATATCGCGCAGAGATTGAAATTGCCCAAAAACAAGAATATTTCTATGCAAAAATTCCAGTAAAAGATTCATTAGGCACTCCCGTAAATAAGTGGGCAGAATGTCTAATGAAAGGTTCCTGGGGTGTATACTACCGCACACTTGATGGTAAGAACATAGGTGTCTTCCAAAATACAAAACCTGGTGCAATAATGCCAGTATGGGGCTTCCAAGAAAATTTGCCACCTCAAGTAAAATCACAAATAGAGCAAGAAATCGCCTCTGCAAGACCACCAGATTTTGAAAAAATAGTGTCTAAGTTAGCTGAAAAACAACTTTCTGCCGAGCCGAAATCAACTATCCAGAGATTATATAGTTCCTTATAAAAGTAAGAATCAACAATCCACTTGTAAATCGCTCTTCCGTTTAGGAGGAGTGATTTTTATTATAAGTATAAACTCATAAGCAAAATTGCTCCTCCTACCAAAATTCTGTACCAGCCGAATAAATTAAAACCTCTCTTCTTTATAAAATTTATAAAAAAAGTAATTACCATATATGAAACTAAAAATGACACCACTGAACCTATAAATATCAGTAAGTACTCACGACTCCCAAAATTTAACCCATGCTTTACCATTCTTAAGAAGCAAGCCCCAGCCAAAGTTGGTATAGCAAGATAAAACGAGAATTCCACCGCAACAGTTCTACTTGCACCAAAAATCAATGCACCTATTATAGTTGCCGCAGACCTTGAAACTCCTGGCACCATTGCCAAACACTGTACTATCCCGACCCCTAATGCAAATCCGAAAGTAATTATTTCAATATCAGAAAATTTATTTTTAACATACCCTCCATACTCAAACAAAAGCATAACGATACCACCAAGAACAAGTGATACTGCCACAACTATAGGATTAAAAAGATAGTAATCTATTAAATCATCAAGGAAAAATCCCACAATACCCGCAGGAAGAAAAGCAACCGCTATTTTCAGCCACAGTAAAAACCATTTTTTCTGCGATTCAAAATTACTCAGCGGTGGCAATAAAACTTTCCAATATTTCACAAGCACAGCAATAATTGCAGGAAATTGAATTACAATTAAGAACGTATCCTGAAAAGTCTTATCTTTTGATATCGAGAAGCACTTTTCAAATAATATTAAATGACCAGTACTACTTATTGGTAAGAACTCGGTAACCCCTTCCACTATTGCGAGAACCACTGCGTTAATTAAATCTTTCATTCAATCCCTCCTAATATTGAGGTTTAGCCTCTCAACATTACCTCCACTTTCTTTGGTGCCTTGAAAACACTATGTATATTCCCCTCTTTATCTTTCTCATGCTTTACCCAGATTTCCCCATAAGGTGTTGGTAACTTACCCTCCGCATATTCTAATTGACCGAGGTATGGCTTTATTTCTATCTTACGCATTCCTGGCTCCACGGGATGAATTCCCAAAACATACTGGATTAACCACGCTGTAGGGCCTGATGCCCAACCATGACACAAACTATGCCTCAATCCAACATAACAATGTTCACCAAAATCTCTATGGATACTCTTTGCACCTATTGGAACTACTTCATCAATTGGAACAGGATTATCTTTTACCCAATCCACATTAAAGTGTTCCCAAAATGTTGTGGCTCCTAATTTCATCATACCTCCCCAATAATCCTTTATCAACGATAAACATCCTTCAAAATCAGAAGCCATAGCACGAGCCACAAGAATATAATAGCCGTAGAAAGTAGATAAACCTTTCAATGGGTCTTTTTGAAAAATTGCCATATTAGTTTCCCTCGCATCCTCTAAGCCTGCAATAACACCCAAAGCATAGGATTGTTTCACTTCGTGAGAGGGGCACTTATACCTCGCCATACTTTCTATAGCATTTCGACAACCTGTTACAAGGTCATCTTCACCCAATGCCATCAATAATTTTTCTGCACACTGAAATGCCCAAAAAAGAAGTGCGTGTAACCCTGCATGAACGGCATTCTTATTTCCCGCAGTACTCCAATCCAAAAAACGAGCCTCGGGCAATTTCTCACTCCCATTGTGGTCCACACAATTAAATAATTGCTTTACCAATCCCTTTAAATAAGACTTCTGCTCTCGCAAGTATTTATCATCTTGGTATAAAAAGTACAGATACTCTTGAATTATTATCCACCATAATGAATAAGAACTAATCCCATTCATCCACCCAGGTAATGGGGTAATATCTCTTACATAATCTAAACTTTTTTCTACAGTGGGTACTCTCCCAAAAACATGTGTAACTACAACAGTTTCAACATGTAAATCACCAATCCATACTAACCTATCTCTCTTAATACCATCCCATAAATAGTCTTGCACGCATAAGTGAACAGTGTATGCTCCTGTAGACCATATCTTATTCAGCAAATCATCATTACACTTGAAGTCACCTATATATTCCAAATCCTGTATCAATACTACTGCTTTTATTTCTGTACAAAGCCATTCAGAACCAGGTTCAACCATTTCAATCCGCACAAACCTAAACCCCGTTGTGCCCACCTCATTGCTCCCATACCAAGGAATTAACACCTCACAATCATGTATTGCATGGTCTTGGTCTGGAGAACCCATCGCTTCCACAACAGATTCCCCGAAAGTTATTTTCAATCGCAGGGGGGATTTATTCTTTACCATCCCCTGCCCTAATTTAATACCACCATGAATTTCCCTTCCAAAGTCCAAGACAAACGCAGGGGGCTCATCTTTATCATATTTAATCCGAACTTCTTTTCTCTCCTGTGCATTACTTAAAAGCAACTCAATCGGCACATCTCTCAATGAATTACTTTTCCATACTACTCTACACGGACTTAAATAGTACCTTGAACGAGGGTCTTTTTCTTGCAAAAAATTCAGCATATAATATCTCCGATGTTAAATACCTTTTAATAATTTATCATCCTCATAAGATAAGCATTCTAATAAAAAATTTCCTTCTTGAACCCTTTACTTCCAACTATAGAAATCTAATACTTTCCACTCCTTACTAACAATTGCTTACCAAATTTTACAATTTCTTGATTCTGATATTTCTATACCAGACTTCTCCACCATGGTCTTGCAACATCAAATACCCCTCCTTAGGCAACTGAGAATATGGAATAGAAAACTTTCCCAAGGGCGTTGTCATTTTATCGAGGAAAGTGTGAATGATTAGCCAACCATTCATATACACCATCACTTCCGACCCCTTTAGTGTAATATCATATGAATTCCATTGTCCGGGCGGAAAAGACATATTGTACATCGGAGTTGTTATGTCATATATCGCTCCACAACTGTTTTTATTAGGGGGTTGTCCATAATCTTCAAGTACTTGAATTTCAAATCCTCTATACACGGGGTCATTAAGTTGAGACCTGAGAAAAACTCCACTATTAGCACCCCTCGTCAACCGAAACTCTATATGTAATTGAAAATCTGAGAAACTTTCACCAGTATATGCAACATATCTCAAAGGATATAATGATTTACCATAGATATGTAATACTCCATCATCTGTAATTTCAAATATATCAGTATCATCTGTTGGATTTTTCCAATGAACTCTATTCTCGGATGATAGTAAATCTATCCATCCCTCTCCCTCTGGAGCAGGTGTTAATTCTCCCACAGGTACAGGCTTTTTCAAAACATATTTATCAAGAAAGTTAAAAAAATTCATACCTACATATACACCTATACCGAAAATAACCAAAACCACTATGAAAATAAACATCACATTTTTGAGTTTCATAGTCTAAATTCCTTATTCTAAAATTTGAAAATGAGATAAAATAATTATATAGAAATTACATACTAAAATTTTAGTTTCAAGTTGCACGCAGAACATATATAATTATTAGAATAAATTTAATACACCAACGGGAAACTATAACAAATAAGGAGATATATAAATGGGACAAGAAAAAATTAGCCAAAAGACGATGACTAAGAAGGACTTGGTAAATTTAATTTCGAACAAACTCGGGTTTACCCAAACAGATATAGCAAAAACCATAGAATCCGCACTTGAGATTATAGTTGAGGAATTAGCAAAGGGCAATCGCTGGGAAATAAGAAACTTTGGCGTATTCGAAGTTAAAAGGCGAGCACCCCGAAAAGGTAGAAACCCCAAAACTAAGGAAGAAGTTGCAGTTCCAGAAAGGTATGTAGTCACTTTCAAACCAGGGAAAGAACTTAAGCAATATATGGACGAATACTCAAAACGAGTAATTCAACAAAAATCTCAACAATAATTATAAACCCGCCATTTTAAACTAACCTTTTAACCATATGTATATTCTATCTGCAGATACAAGTACTGATGTAAACACTGTTAGTATATTGAATGATACTGAAGTTATCGGAGAGATAATAATCAATGCCGGAAAAAGGCACTCTGAAAGGCTAATTCCGATTGTTGATACTATATTGGAAGAAACTCAATTGACCCTTACAGACATAAATCTTTTAGCAGTTTCTATTGGTCCAGGTTCATTCACAGGGCTAAGGGTCGGATTAGCAACTTGGAAAGGATTAGCACTTGCTACAGGCCTCCCCCTGATAGGTGTTCCGACACTTACTGCCATGACACGGCTCTCACCATTTAATAATGCAATAGTATGCCCCATACTTGACGCAAGAATGAAAGAGATATATGCAGGGATATTTACTTTTGAAAAAGGTAAAAGAACTATCTTATTAGAAAACTTCTTAGGAACAGTTCAAGACTTTACCACAAAACTAACAGAAATTATAGATAAGACAGATATACCCCTCTATATTTACGGAAATGGGGCGTTGATGTACAAATCAGAAATTAAAGAAAAGTTCCCAAGTGCTATTATCGCTCCAGAATGGTGGTCCCATCCAAGGGCTTCCGCAGTGGGAGTGGAGGCTCTCGAAATGTGGAACACAGGATATAATAAAAGCGTAGACGAGATACTCCCAATATACTTAAGGCTTTCTCAACCAGAAGAACTTAGAAGAAAAAAATCATGTCAGAACCATTAGACCTAATACAAGGTCCTGATAAACTTAATATAGAAGTGCACCTGCTCAGAGAAGAGTATGTAGATAAAGTCCACGCTATGGAACAAGATTCCTACCCTGATGCTTGGTCGAAAGAACTGTTTCTCTCTGAAATCAATAGTAGACTCGGGAAATTCTTTGTATTCATTGCAAACGGCGAACTAATTGGATATGCAGGATATTGGCTTGGTAATAATGAAGCACACATTACTAAATTCACTGTAGCACCTGCTTATAGAAGAAAAGGATTAGGAACACTATTTATGAATTACCTGTTCAAAAAAGCAAAAGAAGACAATGCAAAAGATATGATATTAGAAGTAAGAGAAAGCAACACACCTGCTCGCCTTCTCTACAAGAAGATGGGATTTCAAACTATAGGTATCCGCTATAGGTACTATGTCAGAATTCAAGAAAACGCAATTATGATGAAAAGGTCCCTTGAAGATATCAATCCGAGA
>CAZZMK010000141.1:0-9189 GCA_964655185.1 uncultured Nitrospirales bacterium
CTCAGGAAATGGGAAAGCATTTACCCCTCCATACAAACTTGAAATCATACCGCTGGATTATCTCGAGGAAATTATCCAAAAACACGCAGGCGCAACAATCTCCGATGTCCAAAGCCTCCTATGAATCTCTCCTCTCCTAAAAAATAAATCCTTTTATTTTTTTTCTTCAAAATAATTAATATGGAAAAGACAGAAATTATAGTTTCATTTTCTACTCCTTCCCTATACCCCATATGCCTTTAGGACGCGGGGGAGGTCGAAGGTTTCGTGAGCGTTCTGATTCATAATTCGGTTAACTAAAGCAGGGACATCTTTTTCTTGGAGCCAGCCCTCTTGTAGTAGTTGGGTGATTGCAAGAGCGATGCCTTTGCGGGCAATGCGAGCGTGTCCCGGGACAAGTTCAACTGGTAAATAATCTCCTCCGAAGGTGAAAATCTTATGTGCAGGAGCAGTTACGAGAAATTCTTTTAGAAAGCGGGTTGCAGAGGCGGGGTCAATAATCCACGACCAACACATATCTGCGTAAACATTGCAATAATGTTTGCACATTGCTATCAGTTCGTGTTGATATGGATATGAGATGTGCATTAGTACGAAGGTTGTATTGGGGAAGTCTTTTATCAAACAAACAAGGTCGGTAAGATTATCTCGCACTCGGGATAACTCCATACTGTTGTAGCCGGCAAAGTAGCCAGTGTGAAGTTTTACAGGTAAATGATACTCAGTCGCGCATTCAAGACATTTTCTAAATAAATTATCTTGAATTGCTTTTAATTCCTGTGGAGTTAACGATGATGGATTTTCCACAAACTTTTTAAATGCAGGCTCTACATCTTCATCCTTTACTTTCTCGTAAAGAAGTCGTCTACCATATGCGGATTGGTCTTTAACTGCAATGGCTTTGGGACCGAATTTCTCAAAGATATTTTCGATTGTTTTGTGTGCTTGCTTCAGTGTTTTAATTTTTGTCTTTGAAAATCTATTCAAACTATCTACACTTCGGATAGAACTGGCAATCCCGACAGTAGACAAGTCGAAGCATATTAAATCGGATGCTGGTTCGCTTTCGCGGAAAGTTCCACTTTGGAGACAATTTATTTGAACATATTCGATATTAGCAATATCTCTCAATATCTTTCGATAAAAGCCAAATTGAATATTATTTCTAATTTGCTCACTTATTTTTTCGCAATTACTATCTGTAATATCGTCCTCTCCGTATAAGGCTTTTACGCTCTCACGCACACATAAAAGATAGCCTGTGTTTCTACATCGTTCATAGTAGGGAGATATAATCTTCCATTTCTCTTTTGGGGTAAGTGCCCAAGAAGTAATTTTTTTGTAATCCTGTGATGATAATCCTGAAACTTGCAAATCTGAATCAGCATAATGACAAAACAACAAACCTATATCCGGGGCAGGAGTCCAGTCTTTATTATCCTTATTAGATACTCGCACAGATTCTGAGTAGAAATGCTCGTGAGTATCAACAAAGGGCGTGCTTTCAACTAACTTATAGACATCATTTAAAGTTTGCGTTGCTACTTTCTTCCCTGCATCTTCAACTTGTACAGAGATGCTGGCGTCCCCGACTAAGCCTACACCTAAAGTAGAACTCGCTACACCTATAAAATCACGCCGATTAATAGTCTTACCCATATAATTTCCCTTTATTCAGTTAACTTTTATGATAAATCCGATATAAGTCCACTTACAAACTTTTTCATACAAGTAAAAGCATCTTTTTTCTTAGATAATAAGGAAACCTTATACAGGAACAAACCAATCTGTGACAGGGTTTAATCTTTTGTTTTGTAAATAGAGAATGATGTATAGAGATAATGAAATTAACTTTTTAGGCTAATGGTTTTCTAAACTATGAAGCAAATATACTTTACTTATAAACGTTCCTCTCTATTATCTTTTTGGATTTAAACTGACCGTATTTAATTTGCTAAATTGTTTAATCAATGCTTGGTTTTTGCTTCGAGGATAATTAATGAACGAGGAGGTGAAAGAACTGATCGTGACGAGAGTAAGACAGCGTGGTGTCTCTCGTAGTAATCTCGGGGAAATGGCTCAGTAGTATTTACACGAATACGCCATGGTTCATCAGTAAGAACAAATTGTCGTGCGTCAGTGGTGTTATTGAAAATGAAAAATAAGGAGTAGCCGTCGTTAATTTCTCCATCTATTCTGCATCCAAAAACGCTATCATCTCCAAACCAATCTACTGACTTTCCTTCCGAATTGAGCCATAGAATATCAGGGTACTTGTTGGGTCCGTATTTTGGAATCCCCTCAAAGAAAGATGCTCGCCTTAACGCAGGATTTTCTTTCCTAAACTTAATCATACCTTTACAAAATCTATATATTTCAAAATTCTTATGCAGGAGATTCCAGTTATACCAGGAGATTTCATTGTCCTGACAATATGCGTTGTTATTTCCTTTTTGTGTTCGCGAGAATTCATCCCCACCGAGTAGCATAGGAACCCCTAACGAGATGAAAAGTGTTGCAAGGAAATTCTTCTTCATTTGGGTCCTTATTTTATTTATAGTCAGGTCATCAGTTTCCCCTTCTACGCCATAATTGCAACTGTAATTTTCATCTAATCCGTCTTTGTTATTTTCACCATTAGCCTCGTTGTGTTTCTGTGAATAAGTTACGAGGTCGTGGAGAGTAAAGCCATCGTGGCATGTAATCAGGTTTATACTGTGTAGTGGACTTCGTCCCCCCCATTGGTATAAATCCGAACTCCCAGTAATCCTTGTAGCAAAAACAGGATGCATTTTAGGGTCACCTCGCCAATACCTGCGGACATCATCTCTATATTTCCCGTTCCATTCAGCCCATCTCAAACCTCCAAACGAGCCCACTTGATATGCTCCACTTGCATCCCATGCTTCTGCAATTAGTTTCACATGCCTAAGTACAGGGTCTTCTGCAATTCGTTCTATGAGCGGTGCGTCTGGATGAACATTGCCATTTTCATCTCTACCGAGAATAGATGCCAAATCAAATCTGAAGCCGTCTATATGCATTACCGCAACCCAATATCTAAGACAATCAAGAATAAAATCTCTCACTATAGGATGGTCACAGTTTAGTGTATTACCGCAACCTGAGTAATTCAAATACCTGCCGTCTTTGTCGAGGAAGTAGTAAATTGAATTATCTATCCCCCGAAAACATAGCGTAGGACCCAATTCATTCCCTTCTGAGGTATGATTAAAGACGACATCGAGAATAACCTCAATTCCTGCTTTGTGTAGCGCATCCACCATTCTTCTAAACTCGAGTAAATGCTCAAATCTATGAGCGGTTACAGCATAGCAATGAGTAGGAGCAAAGAATCCGATATTGCTATACCCCCAGTAATTTATCAACTCTTCACCTGTTATCAGGCTACATCTACCTATCCTTCGTTCGCCAAATTCTTGAATTGGTAGAAGTTCTACTGCGTTGACTCCGAGGTCCTTTAAGTATGGAATTTTCTCTATAAGTCCTTGATATGTACCCGGACATTCCACACCAGAAGAAGAGTGTATAGTAAAGCCCCTTACATGCGTTTCATAGATAATCAATTCATTCATAGGAATGTGGCCAGGTCTATCGGATTCCCAATCAACTTCCTCCGGTGCCACGACCGTTTTCATTGTCCCATTATCTACATCGCCCACAAATGCTTTACCGTAAGGGTCAAGCAGATATACGCTCGGATTAAATCTATGCCCTTTCTTGGGGTCATAGGGACCATCCATCCTATACATATAAAGAGTGCCTATTCTTGCCCCTCCTACAAATATGGACCACACATCCCCAACTCTATGCCTCCGTGGGTCAAATTCGTACTCCCAAACAGGTTTCTTATCCTCAACCCTTTCAAAAAAAGCCAGCCAAACGCGAGTAGCGTGCCTTGAGAAAATAGTGAACTCTACTCCATCGTCGTGTGGTTTGGCTCCAAAAGGATAAGGTTTCCCCGGTCTTACATAATAATCAGATGGATTAATGTGGGCCATTTCTCTTTCCAGTTGATGAATATCTGGGTATCCTAACTATTTTCAAAAATACTATTTCTTTTATGAACTCTCAACCCCAAACCTGTTTGAAAAGATTTAATTTATATTGATATTGTATATTGGTTATAAAAGTTCTGAATCTGTATATAGATTTCTCAAAATTATATTAGAATCAATTATACAAATCGCAAACAGAGAGGAGTAAACAGTGGTTGAGTATATATCCCTGCACTGGATAGACCTTACTATTATTGGGGTGTATATGGTGGGCTGTTTTATCCTTGGTGTATTTACAAGTAAGTACATTGAAAATGCTGGTGATTTCTTCATTGCAGGTAAAGCACTACCATTCTGGGCAATTGCTTTCTCCATCGTGGTTAGTGACATAGGGGCACTTGATTTCGTTGGTGTAGCAGGCAATGCTTACCGATATGGCGTATCCGCTGCGAACTTTGATTGGTTAGGTTCAATGCCTGCTATGGTGTTCGCTGCGTTTATTTTTGTTCCCTACTTTTGGCGTTCTGGTGTGTTTACTATACCAGAGTTTTTAGGGAGAAGATATAATACCGCGGTACAAGTTATCAATGCTCTCATCTGGACATCTGTTATGCTTCTTTCGCTAATGATAATGCTTTGGACTACCGCCGATGACCTTGTGTACACAATCCTTGGTTACAAACCCATTTATACAGTTTGGGTTATGGCAGGTGTAACAGGTCTATATACATTTGCAGGTGGATTATCTGCAGTAGTTATGACCGATGTAGTGCAATTGATAGTTATGTATGTAGGTGGATTGGCTTTGCTATTTCTGAGTCTTTGGGAAGTGGGTGGATGGAGCATTATGAGGGCAAAAATAGAATCTTATGGCCCTGAATTTGCAAATCACTTTACCATACTCTTGCCCAATAGTACTGAGAATCCATTTCCTTGGACAGGAATAGTGTTCGGGTTAGGAATTGTACTGGCAATCGCTTATATGAGTGGGAATCAAGCAATTGTTCATCGCACACTTGGCGCACGCTCAGAATGGGATGCCAAAGCAGGTATGCTAATGGCAGGATTTTTGAAGTCATTCATTCCACTTATGGTTGCCTTACCTGGGTTGTGCGCTATTGTATATCTTCGTGAGAAGAATATAATCCTACACGAGCAAGACAAAGTTATCCCAACTATGATAAGGATGATGCTCCCACCAGGGCTAAGAGGCTTAATGTTTGCTGCATTATTTGCTGCACTAATGTCGAGTATCTCTGGGACGCTTAGTTCTGCCTCTACAATATTCGTTACAGACATATTTAACAAACTATGGATACTAAGTGGCAGGAAGCCACTGGACGAGAAACAAGGGCTATATATTGGAAGGGGATTTACCTTATTTCTCATTATTTCAAGTGCACTCTTTGCAGAGCAAATATCGAGAGTGGGTGGAATTTATAACTTCATCCAGACTATATTATCACTATTTCAAGGTCCTTCTCTCGCTATATTACTTCTCGGAATACTATGGAAGAGAGCAACAAGGTGGGGCGGATTGGCAGGACTAGTACTGGGTGTATTTTTCTGCTTCATTTTATGGTGCGTTCCCGATCTTTTCCCCGCTGAAGACCCGTTCTTATTTGTATCTATGTGGTCTTTTGTATTTGCCATTATAGTAACCGTCGTTGTAAGTTTACTTACAAAACCAGAGCCCGAGGAGAAAATTCGAGGACTTGTTTGGGGTTCGGTAGTACACGATGAAACTGTTCAAAAGGCTTTATCTGAAAGGGTTCAATAATGAAAAACATCTGGACAACAATATTAATACTTGCAATCCTCCTAATATCCGGTGTTTGTATATCTCAAGAAACTAACACTGGAACAGTAAAAGAAATTGAAATACCTAAACCAGAAGTTTCCGTTTTCTTTCATTTAGGCGATAGAATAGTAAGTGGATGGCTTTCTTTCCTTGACTGGTTAGGAAAAACTTTTGAGCCAATAATTGGACCTATATTCAGACCTATTAACAAGTTTTTGGAAAGAACCTATCAACCCTGGGCTAAAATCTGCGCACTGGGACTATTCGTGGGAACAATGTTATGGGTTTGGTTCGGCATGAAAAAAGAGTATGTGAACTTGGGCAGAAATAAAGAAAGTATTTGGACAGACCTTAGATGGTGGACCATAATTTCTATGTTGCCACATATTATAGTTTATTTATATTTCTAATCCGTAGGAGGATTGTTCAATGTCCGAAGATGCTAAAAAACTAACTACCGAACGAGCAGAAATGCATAGAATAGATACTGAACGGAATACAGGAGTCCAACTAGCTCGAAGAGACTCTGAACTATATTTTGCTCTCGGAATTTTTATTGTGGCTCTGGGCGTACCAGTTGTGTTTGGAACTTACTATGCATATCAATGGGGAGACTTCAGACCTGCCGTAGTTAATCTAATCTCAGGACTTGTAATGGTAGGTATCGGAGTCGCTTCAATAATATACGGATGGGTGATAAGAAAAAGAATTAAAAGTGGGCAATGAATTTAAAATTTTACATTTACCCCTGAGATTAAGTCTCGGAGAAGCAAGATTAAAACTCGTTCCACCATTCTTATATAGAGTCAAAGCACATATACTAAAAAAAATACACCTTACGATAAACCAAAGTAGTTATTACACTGTTCAAAATCTCCCAAAATATGAACTTGCTGGTTGGCCCTTATTTGTAGTATCACACACAGTCTCCAACATAGATGGCAGTTCATCGCGAGCTTACATCTCAGTGGACCCGTGGTCAAAAGTTACTAATATCTTTGAAAGAATGCATGATACCTTAGAAACGCCTGCAAGTAGATATAACATTACTTTTAACATTCCTGAGGATATTGAAACAGATGAAATCCTAATCACAGCAAAAAATAGGCTTATTTTTCAGATTATGCGAATGCGAAAATTCAAAATAAGTTCACTTGAAATTGAAAGCAAATTGGAATCGATAGTATACCTTCCTGTTTGGGTTTGCTACTACGCAAGAACAAGTAGGTCTTTAGATGTTTGTTTGCTGGATGGATATTCAGGAGAAAAATTAGGTGCTCAATTCCGTAGTGCCTTTCTTAATGCACTAACATCCCGCCTCAGCCAAAAATAGTTCCTACTTTAACTTATTTTCTATAGGGTATAAGTGTACTTTTTCTTTACTTACGATTTCCTCCCACTGCTTTTTCAATCTATCTTCAACCGTTTCCGAATGAAGTAAAACTATGGTAGCAGAATTAAGTTTTGGCAACTCAAGTTCTATACTGTTACCCTTATTAGAAATGCTAAGTTGTTTCAAACCGCCGGGAGTAACTTCTACAGCAGTTTTATAGTGCATTTGAGAATTCAATGTAATTTTAAGATTATCTTTGTACTTGAAAGGATATGCTTCAGGGTGAATCTCATAATCAAGATTGGTAATACAAAGAATTGTATAGTTAATACCCTCGAGAAGTGCTATATCAACTTTATCATCTACTTTGCCCACAAAACCTACTGGGTCAGAACCTAAAAAGTATTCTTTTAAGATACTCATTACCCTACCCCAACCTTGCATCTCCTTTTCTAATTCGGGATATTTACTGGCAACCTTTTTATCGTGATTAAACCATAATATACCCTTTGCTCCTCTACTGAGATTCAATACGAGTTGTGCGGAGAGTTCATCTGGGGTAGGCACAGGTCGTTTAGGTCTCTCGCCCCAGTCCGCTATAGCCTGACTCCAAACCCAGATTGGTTTTGGTTCGGAGGCTAATTTCAAATCTCGCGTGTAATATGCAGTTTCTTCGAGTCTCGTACCGTAGGGCTTAGGCCAGATACTACTTGATGGAGCGGTAACAGAATAATGGTCTTGACAAGGTATATCGCATATAGAAGCATACTCGAAAAATTTAATGTTTCTGCATAGAGTAATAAATGTTGGCTTGGTTCTATCATATCTAACTAACTGGTCATAAGCAGAATATACAAGATTAGCAGGCATTGACCAGTCAGGTTCATCCTGAATCATCCAGCATATTACATGTGGATGTCCTGAGAACTCTTTGACTACTTCAACATTTGTAGGCACACCAGTATGAACCATCGCTCTAAATCCATACTTAGGTGCTACTTCAGTAAAGAAAGGCTTATCTTTAGACCCACCTTCAACCATTGTATCTATGTGAAGGTTGTACAATGTCTCGTAGGTTTCAGGGGAATTGGTCCAAACTCCAATAGGAAATTCATCTTCGAACACCCGCCTATGAGCATAAACTTTATCCACAGGATTACCTTTCGTATCATTAATTTCTATGCACACTAAGCACCATTCTCCAATTGGTAATGGATTTGGTAGTTCTATACTTGCTATTGCTAATTCTCCCTTAGAAATACTAGATTTGTTCCACTTTACAGAAGTTGTCGGTGAGGAATTAACATAAACATTACCGGGGACTACATTAGTATCAGAAAAGTTTTTTACAAAAACCTGCAAATTCTTTAGCCCTGGAAGAACTCGAAGGTAAGTTATCCGAATAGTAGACTCAACTAATGCGCCCTCTACATTACTACACAGTCGGGAATTATTATCAACCAATTGTAATATAAACTCCTTACCCACACCGTAATCTTCTGAAGTAGCATTTATCTCTAAAACTCCCACTTGACCTGGTTGAACTGTTCGATTTATATACCTATCCCACGCAATAAAATGATTAAGAACCCAATATGACCTGTCTTTCCTATTCCACCGCCAATATCTTATGGAAACAGATTTATCAGAAGTATTGCGGTAGTATATGTGGACAAGCCCGCCTTTATTAACTATTTCACTTTCATACTCTTTGACTTTTTCCGACTCCCATCGAGCAGGTCTATACATTACCTTTTCTATTGACAGAGAAAAGTTTCCCCTTGTTTTTAAATCCGCTCCTAATTGAGCAGTCTGAGCATACCCAATCTGAGTATAGAGTAAAAATAATACTATTAAAACTAATATAAGTATGAGTTTTTCAGATAACATAGTTGAAATCCTTCTATAATTTGCTTTTGGTGATTAGTCATTTTATTTTGCCGAACGTTAAGTATACCGCCTCATATGAATTGTCTATTATTATACTTGAACTCCAACTTCTTCATACAATGGATGAACTCCCCGTTGCTCCCATA
>CAZZMK010000142.1:0-8285 GCA_964655185.1 uncultured Nitrospirales bacterium
AATATTTACAACTTAAAACAGCGGTTAGTAGACCTTCGTTCATGTCTTAATGTAGAAGGCATTCAGAATAGGATTGCTCTTTTAGAGAAAAAAATGGAAGAGCCAGAGTTTTGGTCCAAACCTGAAGAAGCCCAGAATATACTACAAGAAATAAAAAGTCTAAAAAATGCTATAGAAGAGCCAGAGGCTATATATAAAGAGTTGCTGGACGCAGAAGATTTTATCAATATGGCAAACGAGGAAGGAGACCCATCACTCTCCAAAGATATAAATCAGATAATAAGTAAACTTGAGCAAAAAGTACATCAACTCGAGATAAAAAGTTTATTTTCAGACCCTCGCGATTCCAAACCTGCCATTGTCAGTTTCCATCCAGGTGCAGGTGGAACAGAATCCTGCGACTGGGCCCAAATGCTATATAGAATGATAACGAGATACTGTGAAGAAAAAGGTTTTGAGATAGAAGTTATTGATTATCAACCCGGTGAAGAAGCGGGGCTGAAAAGCGCAACACTAAGGGTTGTTGGACCTTATGCCTACGGCTGGCTTAAATCTGAAAATGGAGTACACAGGCTTGTTCGAATTTCTCCCTTCGACTCAGCAAAAAGACGCCATACTTCATTCACTGCCATAGAAGTACTTTCCGAAGTAGATGAAGATATAAAAATAGATATTAAAGATGAAGATATAAAGATGGAGGCATTCCGCGCAAGTGGTGCAGGTGGACAAAAAGTCAATAAAACCAGTTCCGCAGTAAGGATAACACACCTACCTACAGGCTTTGTGGTTACTTGTCAGGTAGAACGGTCACAACATAGAAACAGGGCGCTCGCTTTACAAATGCTAAAAGCAAAACTATACGATTTAGAAATGCGAAAGAAAGAAGCA
Organism: uncultured Nitrospirales bacterium; assembly: GCA_964655185.1. Lineage (GTDB taxonomy): Bacteria > Hydrogenedentota > Hydrogenedentia > Hydrogenedentales > Hydrogenedentaceae > Hydrogenedens. The sequence goes on from CAZZMK010000142.1 coordinate 889, forward strand.
GAAATAATGGCTCAAAGAGAAGGGCAAACCGAAGTAGCCTGGGGTAGTCAGATACGGAGTTATATACTTCAACCTTATCAATTAGTCAAAGACCACCGAACTGGTGTTGAAACAAGCAATGTCCAGAAGGTGCTGGATGGTGATTTAGATTTATTTGTAGAAGCCTACCTAAAATGGTCTCTCGAAAGAAAGAAAGTAGGGAGTAAGAACAATGGATGAACACTCTACACTACAAGAAATTAGAGAAAACCGAATCAAAAAAATGCAAAGATTTCGTAGTCGCGGTGATGAGCCTTATAAATACATATTTCACCGCTCCGCCACAATTGCAGAAGCAAGAAAACAATTCGAAGAATTGGAAAAAACTAATCCTGATTCTGCATTAAATGGTATTTCGGCCCAACTCGCGGGAAGAATAGTAGCGCGAAGAGAACAGGGCAAAAGCACTTTTATGGATATAAGGGATGAAAGTGCAAAAATCCAACTTTTCTTCGGTGAGAGTCAGGTTGGCGTCGAAAACTACGAAACGCTCAAGGACTACGATTTAGGCGATTTTATAGGCGTTTCAGGAAAGGTAAAAAGAACAAAAAGAGGCGAAATAACTCTCTTCGTAGAATCATTCCAAATTCTCACAAAATCACTTAGAAGCCTCCCCGAGAAATTTCATGGCTTGACAGATATAGAAACTCGATACCGTCAACGCTATCTTGATTTAGTAGCAAATCCCGAAGTAATGGATATCTTCCGAAAAAGAACTTTAATGATAGATGAGATTCGAAACTACCTAAAATCTAAGGGGTTTATTGAAGTAGAAACACCTATGCTACATCCAATACCCGGTGGTGCTACTGCGAGGCCATTCATAACTCATCATAACGCATACGATACCGATTTATACCTCAGAATCGCTCCCGAGTTGTACCTTAAAAAACTTATAGTAGGTGGGTTCGAAAAAGTATTTGAACTTAACAGATGCTTCAGAAACGAAGGTGTTGATTCAAAGCACAATCCAGAATTTACAATTATGGAAATGTACGAAGCCTATCAGGATTACATAGGACTAATGGAAGAAACGGAAGATATGTTATATACCGTAATGACAAAGGTAATAGGCTCTGAAGAATTTGAATACCAAGGACAAAAAATCTCTTTAGCAAGACCCTGGAAGAGAATTCCTCTTTACGAGGCTATTCGTAATTATGCAGGTATTGACCTTGAAAGCACCAGAGATAAAGAAGAAGCCAAAAGAATGGCCGAAAGTATTGGTGTAGAAATAAAACCTGAAATGGGCTACGGTAAAATCGTGGATGAGGTAATGTCTACAAAGGTAAAGCCAAACTTAATCCAGCCTACTTTCTTATATGACTACCCAGTTGAAATTTCGCCACTCGCAAAAAGAAAGAGAGGCAATCCTGCGTTAACCGAACGATACCAGTTATTTATAGGTGGATTAGAGGTATGTAATGCTTTTTCAGAATTAAATGACCCATTAGACCAGCGTGAAAGATTTATGGAACAGGTAAAATTACGCGAAGCGGGCGATGATGAAGCACAATACCTTGATGAGGATTTCCTTACCGCTCTCGAAGTAGGTATGCCACCTACTGCCGGTTTAGGAGTAGGCATTGATAGATTGGCTATGCTTTGCACTAACTCGGGTTCCATCAGAGATGTAATTCTATTCCCGTTACTTCGCAAAATCTAAAACTATTCAGGTAAACAAGGTGAAATTTGAAGCCTTCATAGCATTAAGGTACATTAGAAGTAAACGCAGAAATAGGTTTATCAGCCTTATCTCAATAATATCTATTGCAGGAGTGAGTGTAGGGGTTATTACTCTCATTGTTGTAATGAGCGTAATGACAGGTTTTGATATAGCCTTGCGTGAAACTATTATAGGTAATCGCTCCCATCTCACTGTCTACGACCCACGAGGTAAAATTCTCGATTACGAAACAGTGATAGCAGAAATTGAATCACTCTGTCCAGAGATAGTAGCAAGTGGCCCAGTAGTACAAATAGAGGCTCTATTCAAAAACGAAGATTACACTACTGGTGGACTCATTTTAGGTGTCGATGTAGAAAGAGAAAGTAAGGTAACTGACCTTGCAAAGAATCTTACCACAGAAGGTGGTAGGATTTTTGGGAAAGGTAAACTCCCCGGTGAAAAAGAAATAGTACTTGGATACAGACTCGCAAATAGAATAGGAGCCCGAGTAGGTTCGCATCTGCAGGTAATTACTGCTCGTGCTACATTAAGACCGCTTATAGGTAGACAATTAGGTTCCCAAATTTGGCTTACGGTTTCAGGAATCTCACATGCAAAAATGTCCGAGTTTGACGAAATCTATGCTTTCGTAGACCTATCGACCGCAAAAATGCTCACAGGTGAAGATGGCGTAGATGCAGTACACGTCAAACTTACAAATCCTTTCCTCGCTGACATTGTAGCCCAGAAAATCAGAAGAGAATTAGGATATAGAACAAAAACTTGGTATGAAGACCAGCAGGCTTTCTTTGATGCATTAAGACAAGAAAAACTCGCTATGTTTATCATACTTGCCTTTATCATACTCGTTGCCGCATTTAATATTACAAGTACCTTGATTATGGTAGTGATGGAGAAGAGAAGAGACATAGGCATACTTCGCACTTTGGGCTCAAGCACTGGTTCAATACTGCTCATATTCATACTACAGGGCTTGTTCATAGGAATAATTGGTACACTTATAGGGCTGATTCTCGGCATAATAATCGCAATGAATATAAATCCTATAGCGGAATTTATAGCAAGTTTGTTAGGATGGGACTTATTTAACAGTACCATATATTACTTTGAGGGTATCCCAGTAGCAATAGTCCCATTTGACATCGCCTGTATAGTACTCTCTGCAATAGTATTAACATTTCTTTCCACACTATATCCTGCATATAGTGCAGCAAGGGTAAATCCCGTGGATGCAATCAGATATGAATAGCGTAATCGTGTGTGAAAATATCCATAAAAAATACTATGACGGCTCAAGAGTCTTGCACATTCTAAGAGGCATTAATCTCGAGGTACCCGAAGGCAAAATACTCGCTATCAGTGGGCCCTCCGGTGTCGGTAAAAGTACTCTATTACACATAATGGGCACTTTAGACACACCTACAGAGGGCAGAGTAATCATCAACGGTAAAGATACACAGAAACTATCTCGACAACAAATTAATCAACTACGAAATAAAGAAATAGGGTTTGTATTCCAATTTTACCACCTCTTGCCCGAGTTCTCCGCTATCGAGAATGTAATGATGCCTGCCCTATGCAAAGGAATTTCCAAAAAAGAATGTTATGCAAGAGCAGAAGAATTACTTGCTAAAGTAGGATTAGCAGAAAGATTAACACACAAACCGGGAGAACTTAGTGGTGGCGAACAACAACGCGTCGCAATTGCAAGGGCACTATTCAACAAGCCTAAGGTTTTACTAACAGACGAACCAACAGGAAATTTGGATGAAGAAACCAGTGCCGGAGTAATAGATTTACTCTGGCGACTCAACGAAGAAGAAGGAGTAACTATCGTCGTAGTTACACACGACGAATCTATAGCAGAAAAGGCGCACCATTGGGTCTACCTTCATGAAGGCAAAGCATATGTGAAAAAGTAGTATTAGAATGTAGTGCTTCATCTTCGGGAGAGATATTATATGAGAGCAACAAATGAATGCCTTGTTTGCTTTATAAACCAAGCATACAAATCGGCACAAATCGCCACCAAAGACGAGGAACTACAGAGAAAAATCATTGTAGAAGTTGCTAATCAACTACAATATATGGACATGACTCGTTCACCCGCAGAGTTATCACAAGTAATTTATGAAATTGTTTCTCGAATCACTAATAATAAGGACCCATATATTCATCTCAAAAAACAGCAAAATTCTACCGCTCTTAAACTTGAACCCGCACTTAGACAAATTAGGGAAAGCAGCAATGACCCTTTACTAACCGCACTAAAATTATCCGCTGAAGGAAATGTAATTGACCTTGGCGTATTATCGGAGCATCAAATTGATATAGACTCCATAATCTCCCAGGCAATGACAATAAACTTTGCAGTGAACCATTACGACAAATTCATAAAAGATTTGAAGAATGCAAAACAAATCTTATTCTTCCTCGATAATGCAGGAGAAATAGTATTCGACAAAATCCTCATAGAAGAACTGAAGAAGTATGCAAATGTAACTGCGGTAGTGAAAGGAACTCCAATAATCAACGATGCTTGTATGGAAGACGCTATAGATATTGGCTTGGATAAAATCGTAGAAGTCATCGCTATGGAAAAGGGTTGGATTGGTGCACCTTGGCGCGTGCTTGAAAAGCCTTTACTAAAACGAATGGAAAGTGCAGATATAATCATCGGTAAAGGACAAGGAAACTACGAAACCCTGGATGATTATCCAGGAAATGTATACCTCCTACTCAAAGCAAAATGCGATGTCGTAGCAAAAAGCATGGGAGTCAAAAAAGGAGAAATTGGATTCATATCTACACAACTACGAACTATCATAAATCAAAAATAAAAATTTTCAACTACTGTCTCCTACTCTATAGGAGGGATTCGCCACAAGTGGTTCAATGGGCCGTGACCCTTTCCGAGAGGCGGTGCGGTTTCCATTGCCTTGTGCACGAACTCAATTGCCTTACCTACCGCAACTGATGTCTCATAGCCGTAAGCAAGATAGCATGCTATAGCGCTTGAGAGTGTGCACCCTGTCCCGTGAGTAGAAGTTGTATTAAGTCTCGGATGTACATACTCCTTTACCTCACCATAAGCGGAAATCAACCTATCTACCACTACCTCTCCTTCTAAATGCCCACCCTTTACTAATACATACTTACACCCCATCTCAATAATTATCCTTGCAGAATCACATATATCCTTTTCTCGATTCACATCCTTTCCCGATAACTCACTTAATTCAGGAATGTTCGGTGTAACAATCCACGCAAGGGGTATAAGTTTCTCTTTCAATACCTTTATGCACTCCTTTTTAAGTAGTAAATCCCCACTCTTCGCAACTAAAACGGGGTCAACCACGAGATATTTATAACTGTAATTTTTCAGTACCTCTGCAACTGCCTCAATAATATTTGCATCCCATAGCATTCCAGTTTTTATTACATCTGCCCCAATATCTTCCATCACCGCAATTATTTGCTTCTTAACGATATCCACAGGTATAGGATGTATCCCAGTAATCCCAACCGTATTCTGAGCGGTTATAGCAGTTAATACGCTCATCCCATAGCAATTCAATGCGGTAAATGTCTTCAAATCTGCCTGAATTCCTGCTCCACCGCCACTATCACTACCCGCAATAGTTAAGACCCTCGGCAACCTATTTCTAAATCCTTCCATCAACTTAATTCCTTATTTGTAAAATTATTCGCTTACCAAAAACCCTGCAACACAAGCAGTTGAAAAGCACGCTAAAGTACCTGCAATGAACGCCTTGACGCTCATATTTGCAATTTCCCCTCGTCTTTGCGGTGCCAATGCGGAAATCCCACCTATCATTATTCCTAAACTACCCGGATTTGCAAATCCACACAGTGCGTAAGTGGCAACAGTGATTGTTCGTTTGCTAACTAAACCATTTGCTATTAAGTCTTGAAATCTTTGATATGCGAGGAATTCATTGAAGATGGACTTTATTGCCAAGAGTTCAGAAAACACAAAAACATCCGCATGCCTTACACCCAATAGATATGCAAACGGCAAGAAAATATAACTTAATAAACTACTTAACGATTTCCCAAATATGGAAATTGTAATAAAGTCAAAAAGATGTATTAATCCCACAAATACTATCAACATCGCACCAACATTCAAAGCCATAGTCAAGCCCAAACTTGCACCTTGCGAAGCTGCGTCGAAGATATTCCTAGTTTCTATCGGTATACTTACCCCACCAACATCTGAGGTTCTGGGCACTCCCTTCTCAGGGACAAGTATTTTTGCAAAAACAATTGCTGCTGGTGCGCTCATTATAGATGCAGTTATAAGATGTCCTGGCTCAGCACCAAAATTTGCATATGCAACCATAACACTTGCAGCTATCGTAGCCAGAAAAGCAGTCATAACAGTAAACAATTCCGAACGTGTCATATCTTCAATGTAACCTTTAACCGCTGTCATCGACTCAATACCAAGAAATACCAATAACCCTGTGGTGAAAGTTTCTGCACCTGAAGTCTTCATAGATTTTTGCATCAGTCGTGCGAGTGCCTTAACAAATAATTGGATGATACCTAAATGCTGAAGTATCGCAGAACACGCGGAAACAAATATAATTACGGGCAATACCTTAAACGCAACTACCGCACTAACTACAAAAGGCTCTGCAGGCACCATTTTCCCGCTTGCATCCTGAACAATTGCCTTATCCAAAATAAACAAATCCGAGAGGTTTCCGAACAAAAACTTTGCTCCCGCACTACTTGCTTCAGTAATTAAATCAAACCCTTTCTTTATCCACTCAAAAAAATAAATGCCTATCTTCGGCGAGATTAAAGGTAAACCCAAACTACTCAAAACAAGATTTGGCAAATACACTAATAAATCTGCCCTTAGTAGAAACACACCAAAGAAAAACTGTAGCCCAACACCCCACATTACTAAACGCCAACTTATTCTCTTTCTATCCTCGCTCAATAAATATGCGAACAACAAGAATAAAACAAGTCCAATTAGGCTAATCAGCCTGTATAAAGACATATCAGTTCCCCTACTGATACTTTTTCATTCCTCTTTAGAGTTACATTGGAGGTAGATTTCCTGTGCTCGGTTCATTGCGTTCAACAACTCCGCAAGTTTCTGTGTACCTATCACCACCTTCTTCTTCCCTTTCCTCAACTCTATACAATAATTTCCTCTTACAGTATATGCCCAGGAATTAAAATTCCATCTAATCCCCCAACCACCATATTCTCCTATTGGGCTATATTTTTTACCTACTACCTCGTCAATGGTATCCCAAGGAATATATCTGTACTTTATGTGAAACGGAAAGTATCTCATATATAATCCGCTTGGATAAACTCGAACTTCAAGGTGAGTAATTGAAAACAAATATAAAACAATCACAGGAATACTTACAGCCCATATCGTAATCAACATCAATCCTACATCTGATAATGGCTTATCACCCCACGGCTCTCGGAAAATTATTTGCTTTACAATGCCGTATCCAAATATAGCCACTTCCACAAGTAGTAAGATTATTAAAAAAATCCACAGCCATACTTGAGTAAACCTTTGCACTTCTATAAACAACACTTCTTCGTCTTTAGGGAGGTCTCTGGGATTTATCTTATAAAATTGCATAACAGAAAACTTATAAGTATT
>CAZZMK010000143.1:0-4279 GCA_964655185.1 uncultured Nitrospirales bacterium
CCATAACTTAGTCATATTTTTTTCTCCTTACACCCAGATAAATAAATGAATTTTCATTTTAATATAAATACCATTTATTTGTATACTACAATCTGAGGGTAAAATAAAAACGCGTTTGAGGGTAAAAAAGCGTGGCAGAAAAGGGCTCTATACAGAATAGCAACTTGTTGGAAAAAGGGCTGGTTGCATATATATCACAAATATCCACTATTCCATTACTTTCTCCTGAAGAAGAGAAGCGATTAGCAGAGCGTGTAAGAAAGGGTGACGGAAGAGCGAGAAAAAAACTTATTCTCTCAAACCTTCGGTTAGTTGTTAGCATCGCAAAAAGATACATGAATTATGGGTTATCGCTACTGGATTTGATTGAAGAGGGCAATATTGGTTTGATGAAAGCAGTAGATACTTTTGACCCTTCCCGGGGAACGAGATTCTCGACTTATGCCACCTGGTGGATTCGCCAAACTATTACTCGTGCACTATCCAACCAGTGTAGAACAGTTAGGATTCCGGTTTATATGAGCGAGAACCTATTGAGATTTAAAAAAACTTTAGAGGAATTCTTTGTTAGAACAGGACAACAGCCTACATTGAGAGAGATAGCAAAAGAACTTGGCATAACTGAGGATGAGGCAAAGCAGATGAAGGAGTATCTGGAATGTATGGCTCCAATAGATTTTGCACAGGTCGGACCCGAAGGTGAAGATACTCTGTATGCGGGTAAAACAGAAGTGCAGTTAAAATCGGAGGGTTTTATAGCCGATTTGGAAAAAGAACAGGACCTTGAATTCTTATTGAGCCTTCTGCCCGAAAGAGACGCAGAGTTATTAAAATTCCGCTATGGCCTTATGGATGGGAAACCGCACACCTTGGTAGAAACAGGAAAGAAATTTAATCTTACAAGAGAAAGAGTTAGACAAATAGAGCGTAACGCTATTAACTTCCTTAGAAATTACGTAGAAAGTCACAAAGACGAATTTTTCTTCTAATCTACTATAGGAGATTATAAATGGACTTAAGCAAATATATAAGAAATATACCTGACTTTCCCAAACCAGGTATTCAATTTAAGGACATCACCACATTAATTCTCAACCCTGAAGCATTCAGGTACACAATTGACCAGTTCGTGAATAGATATAAGGATATGAACGTTGACGCAATTGTAGGAATTGAATCACGAGGATTTATTTTTGGTTCTGCAGTAGCCTATCGCCTTAGTCTCCCTCTTGCTCTCGCGAGAAAGAAGGGTAAACTGCCTTATGAAAAAATATCGGAAAGTTTTGCTTTAGAATACGGTTGGGATGTCCTCGAAATGCATATAGACGCCCTTAAAGAAGGACAGCGAGTAATAATAATGGACGACTTACTTGCTACGGGGGGAACAGTCTCTGCTGTGAAAAAAATGGTGGAAAGATTAGGTGCTGTACCTATTGAATCTGCATTCGTGATTGAACTTACTCCATTGAAAGGGCGAGAGACCCTACATCCACTCCCAGTGTTTTCGCTGGTGCAATTTGAGGATGCATAAATCTTTTTCAATGGGATAATTTTTAGACCTGTTTGGTATAATTTCCTTTCCTATCTTAATCAATCACAAACTTTTTCTAATGTGGAGGTTTAATTATGCTTGAATTAGAAACCCGACATTTCTTGCCATCTACGGAAATAGAGATAGTTAATCCAAACATAGAACTCGGAAAAATAAAGCATGTGCTTTTCGATTTTGATGGCACTATTAGCCTACTTCGCGAAGGTTGGCAAAGAATTATGGGCCCAATGTGTGTAGAGATGATATGTGGTGACCATGAGCCTACCCCAGAAATAATCAAAGAAGTTGAGGATATGATAGAAGAAACTACCGGTATACAAACTATTTTCCAGATGCAACGGCTTGTTGAGATGGTGAAAAAACATAAACTCGTGCCAGAGGATAAAATCCTCGATGAATGGGGCTACAAAGCAATCTATAACGAACGACTGCTTAGACCTGTTAGAGAGCGTATAAAAAAATTACAGTCCGGTGAATTAACAATAGAACAGTTAACAGTCCGTGGAGTGTTTGATTTCCTCGAAGAACTTAAAAAAAGGGGAGTTATAATGTATGTCTTCAGTGGCACGGATAGAGAGGATGTCCAAAATGAAGCAAAAGTATTGGGCGTCGATAAATATTTTGCGGAAATATGGGGTGCACTACCAAGCATAGAAGAGTACTCAAAGGAAAAAGTCATCAAAGAAATCATCGCAACTCACAATCTCCACGGACCCGAAGTAATGGCAGTAGGTGATGGCCCTGTTGAATTGAGGAATGTAAAAGACCAAGGAGGTATAGCCCTCGGCGTAGCCTCAGATGAAAAGAAAGGCTATGGCTGGAATTTACACAAGCGAAAGAGATTGCTTAGAGCGGGTGCCGACATCCTAATCCCCGATTTCCACGAATGGAACCAACTCATAAAATTCCTCTTCTGCGAATCGTAAAATAACACAATGTAAACGAAATGTAAACGATAAAAAACTCCCTCTATCTTTTGTGAATGTAAGTGTTATAAGTGTTATTTAGTAATTAACTGGTTGATTTTTTAGATTTTTGAGGATTGGCAATTTTTTCTTGATACACCATTCTTCGGCTCTTAGTAGGCGGAGCAGGTGAAGGAATAGTTGTTTTTCGCTCGTAGAGTTTTCCTCTTTTCTCTTTTGGACTCAGTTTTTTAGATTCTACTTTTTCAACTACGTCCAATTCATTTCGCTTTGCTTTTTCAATCATTGATTGCCTCAACTCTCGCATTGCTTTGATACATTCACGCTGAAGGTCTATTAGGCATGCCTCACATAACCGCTTTGTTCTGTTTATAGCCGGTTTACCGCATCGCCCGCAATAGACTGAATTTCCCTCCTCATTTCTTTCGATTAGCCCCTGCTCTATCATTCGCAAGACTACATCTACAGATATTTCTAACATCTCGGATATTTGTAAAGCGTTCAGGTTCCCTTCTTTTTGCAAGAGGTCGATTATTTTTTCGTAATCTGTCTTTTCCGCTTCTTCACATTCTTTACATACGACATATTGAGCGTTAGGAAGTTTATTGAAAAGTTTCCCACATCGTGGGCATTTAGATAACGCCATTTAATCCCCTTTTTAATGTAAAAGTCATTGCCCTATGCCCGGCTCAATTATGTTTAGAATAGTATATAACTTTTTTGAGTGCTTCTACTACTAAATTTATGTCATCGTCAGTAAGTCCCGGATGAAGAGGTAAAGAAAGTATCTCATAAGATGCCTTAGTGGCTACTGGTAAATCTTTCGGTGATACAGAATATATTTTTTGGATAAGCGGGTGAAGATGGATTCCGTAAAAGTGAATTCCCGTGCCAATATTTTCCTGTCTTAACATAAAAGCAATTTCATCGCGAGATTTGTTAAGTTTCGCAGTATTTAGTCTAATAATGAATAAGTGCCAGCCGTGTTCCACATGACCTCTTGTGGTTGGTAGGGTAATTTCCTCTACGTCTGCTAATAGTTGTTTGTACAATTCTGCAAGTTTTTTTCGCTTATGGTTGAAATCGGGCAATTTCTTCAGTTGTTGGAGACCTATTCCAGCAGATACATTACTCATAGAATACTTAAAGCCTGGCATTATTAACTCTTGAGGCCCCTGAAAAGCACTTCTTCCGTATCTATCCCATGCTGTATCAACTAAGCCGTTAGTTGCAAGTATTCTTAAATTGTTGGCCTCCTCCTCATTCTGAAGCGTTATTATTCCTCCTTCGATAGTCGTAATATTTTTCGTTGCATAAAAACTGAAGCATGTTCTTTCCGCTATTGAACCTATGTTTTTAGAATAGTACTTTGCGCCCAACGCGTGTGCTGAATCCTCTATTACCCTAATCCTATATTTCTGTGCAATCTCTATAATCGGATTAAGTTCTGAGGGATGCCCTGCGAGATCTACTGGAATTATTGCCTTGGTTCGCTCATTTATCTTTTCCTCTATCAATTCTGGATTGATATTAAGTGTGTCTTCTTCTACGTCCACAAAAACCGGTTTAGCACCCATGTTTATAATAGTGTTAACAGTTGAAATCCATGTTATCGGTGGAGTTATTACCTCATCTCCCTGTTTTACGCCCGCCTCCACGAGACATAAATGGATTGCGGAGGTGCAGGATGAAACTGCGACCGCTTCCTTTGCTCCTACTAACCTTGCAAAACTTTGTTCAAACGCTTTTACATTTGGTCCCGAAGTTATCCAACCACTTCTAAAGCACTCTATAACTGCTT
>CAZZMK010000144.1:0-7823 GCA_964655185.1 uncultured Nitrospirales bacterium
GTCCGGTGCTCTTCCGCCTGAGCTACCCGTCCATCTATCTATATCCTAATAGGGCATATTATACAGTAAAATTTATATTTTGAGCAAATAGATATTTTTAGTTTTGATAAATACGTTCGGAGGCGAACCTTATTATTTCCATTTTATTTGAATAAGGTGTAGCAATGAGTCTATGTGCCGTGTTTTTTTATTCGTGTTATGCTATCGAATTTGTTTTTTGGATGTTCATATTTTTATGGTCCTGGGCAGTAGTTGTCTTCACTTTGACCTGGGCAAGGATGATAACCACCCGTATTGAAGAACTGAATTATTCGAAGCAATTCAGTAAGACTTATTTTCCAGTCCCCATTTTGGTCTGCATTATGTGGAGGATAATACTCTCCTTCTACTGTACCTTCAGTTGTACCTTCTCCTTCGGTGCCCCCTTCACCCTCAATTATACCTTCTATCATTCCTTCTAAACCTCCTTCTAATGTTCCTTCTCCTTCAGGTAGCCCTTCTGTAGAACCTTCTGTGACTCCTTCACCCTCCTGTATTCCTTCTGATATTCCCTCTCCTTCTGGACACGGTCCGCTCGATACTACAAGGTTTACTGAACTGCCCTGTGTCACCTGAGTACCACCCTCGGGCGTTTGACTAATTACTTTTCCTGCTTCCACCTCGCTACATTGTTCGTTTACTGTTCCTACTGCTAAACCTAATCCTGTTATCACGCTTTCTGCTTCGCTTTGAGTTAGTCCTACCACATTTGGCACCTCTACTAAACACGGTCCAGTTGATACTACAAAATTAATAGTGTCACACGGCAGAGTTTGGATGTTTTGTTCAGGGGATTGACTTATCACTTTGCCCTGAGGTACGGTTCCGCTACATTCTTCACTCACAATACCGATTGTTAGCCCCGTATTCGTTATTAATGATTCTGCGTGAGATTGAGACAATCCTACGATATTTGGTACTTGGATTAAATATGGATTCGGAATACTTCTTAACCAAGGGTAACTACAAGCATCAACTATATTCCAGATTTCAGGGAAGTCCCAAGATATATACGTATCCTGCCATTTCATTTCGGCAGTTAACTTGCCAATTCCACCATCTGACCAATTTACTCCTGATACTTCAACATCCCAATAACAATTGCCTATCGTTCCTGATTCATTAAGTCCAATAAGTCCACCTACGTTAGATGACCCAGTTACCTGAGCAATTGAATAACTGTAGTAGATTTGCCCGTTATAGTTTTTTCCTACAACTCCCCCAACTTTTTCTACTCCACCTATATCTCCTATAGCAAAGGTGTTTTCAACATTTCCGTAGTATAAATACCCAACAATTCCCCCACTATACCAGGCTGAAGAAAAGACAGAACCGTTGAAGTAATTTTTATTTAGCATTCCTCTATCTACATATCCGACTAAACCTCCTACATAATTTTCGCCAGATACTGAGCAATAAGAGTAACTATTGTTTATAGTGCCATACTTCTCGTAACCTATTAGTCCCCCCACGAAGTTTAGACCTGTTACGAATCCAGTTGAGTAACAATTGTCTATATCTATTTTGCTCCTGTCTCCACCTATCATCTCGCCAATTAACCCCCCGACTTTATATGCGCCGGTGATAGAAACATTCTCTAAGCCGATGTCTTTCAGTAGAACAGAGGCTCCGACTGAACCAAATAGCCCAATACGATTCTCATTAGAGCGGTTAATATAAAGGCCTCTAATTACATAGCCGTGTCCATAAAGTTCACCGAAGAAGTTTTTTATCGGTTGAAATCCTTTTCCCCCATCCCAGTGAAGTGTTTCTGAAGCATCTATATCATTAGTTAAGTGATATGTGCCATTCCAAGGATATTCTGCATCTCTCCCAATTTTGTCTAATTCTTCTAAAGAACTTATATTTTTCTCAGGAGGTGAAGGTATAAGCGTTGGTCCAAGTGCTCTTAAATATGGATATTCTATTTCTTCTACAATAGCCCATGTCGAGGTAAAGTCCCAATTTTCATAGGTCTCTCTTCGTTTCATTTCTACTGTTGTTTTTCCTTCTCCGCCTGCTGAACTAAATACTTTGGAAGATTCCTTGTCCCAATAACTTTTGGATACTGGGGCCCCACCATTAACTCCTATTAAACCTCCAACTATTCGTACCCCTGATACCACACCCGTAGAGTAGCAGTATGATATAGAAACAGAAGCATAATTACTGCCAATTAATCCTCCAACATAATCTCCCCCTACCACAGCGCTTCTGGAATAACAATTTTCAACCGCTCCAAAATTATATCCTATAAGCCCCCCTAAATCACTAGTACCTGATACCTTCCCTACCGCGTAACAATAACTAACATTGCCCTGGTTATTGCCAACCAAGTTCCCAACTCTGCTACTTCCTATTACTGAATTCGCAGAGTTACAAAAAATCAATAATCCATCATTTGCACCTGTTATACCACCGATATCATATCTTCCATATACCAAACCTATTCTCACTACACTATTTCTTATAGTACCTCCTAAGTTTCTGCCGACAACACCGCCGACATAATCTTGACCAACTATCCACGAACTTTCTATTATTAAATTGGAAATTTCACTTTCGGGACCAATACAGCCAAATATACCCACATATATATTATCTGGCAAGTTTATATACAGATAACTTATCTTATAACCATTTCCATTAAATTTTCCTGCAAATGGATTTGATAAAGTTCCAATTGGCTGAAAACCTGCTCCATTATTCCAATTTACTGTGTCGGAGGCATCAATGTCATGAGATAATTCGTATTCTCCATCTAAAGGATATTCGGTGCCGATTTTTTGCAACTCCTCAATACTTCCTATCGGTATTACAGTTGCATTACTGGCAGGGCATAAAATCAGGAAGGAAAAAGAAATTACACAAATGGTGAAAAATCTTAATTCGGAGAACAAATTTTTCAATTGTGCTAAATTCATTTTTCATTCTCCTATCAATTTTATTTCATTTCTAAAATAGAATCTCCTTTTAGTATTCTAATAAAATCGAGGCACTAACTCATCAAAATTTCAAACTTTTTTCATATATCTTAAATTCTACTTTAGGATTATTAGGTAAGGTATATTATTCCTCCATTAAAACATATCATCAATAATCTGATTGGTAATGCTTTTGAATAAATAAATAACTAAAAAAGATAAATTTAGATGAGTAATAGATTGGTTACCTTGAGAATTTAGATGTTAAGGTGGTAACCGATAAAAGGAACTTGGAGGTAATTAAGTTTGTATAATGTGCTGTATGAGTTTGGTCTTTATCCCTTTGCAAATAGGGCTAAACTCAGTTAATGAGTAAGAGGGAGATAACTTTAAGTTAGTTATAATAACAGTAGCAAGTAAGATGGAAATAACCCTGCATCATGCAATGTATAAGATAAGTGAATTCAAGAAATTCTTTGTATGAAATTAGTGAAGGTTCTCTTAAAGTTATTATTTTTTTACTTGATTATTCCAATATTTTTGCTTTTAGGGACAGAAGTATTCTTACGCTATCAAGGGTGGGGAAAGGACCTTTCTCCGTGGGTTGAGCATACGACAGAACAAGGGAAAGTTTATACTAAAAATCTTGATTTCTATCAGCAGTTTTTCGAACATCCGGTTAACCCAGGTGAATTTGAACCTTATATAACTGCGATTAGACTTCCTAAACCTCCAAATACTATTCGTATTTTTGTGTTCGGTGAATCTGCTGCGCTGGGTTGGCCTGATGCAAAGTATGGTTTTGGTGAATTTTTAGAGGTGATGTTGAATCGGATGTATCCGCAATATCGTTGGGAAGTGTTCAGTGTATGCTTTGCGGGAATCAATTCTCATATCTTACGGTATGTGGCACGAAAGAGTCTTTTTTTACAACCTGATATTGTGTTGATATATATGGGAAACAATGAAGCGCATGGAACTTTTGGACTACTTCACGATTTTAAGTATTCTGTTCCTCGACCTCCCTGGCTTGTACAACTCCAGATTGAACTTCAGAATCTTTATCTAATACAAAATCTAAAACGAATCGACTTTTTCAGAACAAAACCCATTTCTCCTACTCAAATTCGGTTCGATAATCCCAATATAAAGAAGGTGCAGGATTACTTCGAGAAAAATCTCAAAGGTATTGTAGATACATTTGCAACTCGGAATATACCTGTGTTTATAGGTACAATGGCTTCTAACCTTCGTGATTGGCCTCCCAAAGATTCCTGGTTCAAGGAGAATATCAGCAATGAGCAAATATCACTGTGGAATAATCTAATTGATAGGGGGATAGAAAATCTTATTAGCGACAATATTGAAAAAGCAAAAAAAGATTTTAAGGAAGCACTCAGTATTGACAATTCCCCTGCACTACCTTATTTCCTATTAGGTTGGTGTTTTATTGCAGAAAAAAATTATGAAGAAGCAAGAAAAAATTTCGTAGAAGCAAGGGAGAAAGATGGATTTGGTTTCGTTCGTTCTAAGCAATTTATCAATGAAACTATAGAGAAAATAACAAGAGAATACGGAGAAGCCAGAGGAGTATATCTCGTTCCTGTAGAGCAGGAACTTGCTTCATATGCGTTTGCAGGTGTTCCGGGAAATGAGATGTTTATTGATTCTTGTCATTTTAATTTCTATGGGGCATATCTAACCGCTTGTGCCTACTTAAAAAGTATTATGAATAATGTAATTAGTACTGGTCTGCTTAAAGTTTCTAATTCTGATGTTTTTGCTATACCTACTTACGATGAAGCCAAATTACTATTAGGGATTCCAGCAAATGAGAATGAGTCTCTCTGTAAATTTATGGTAAATCCTAACCTTAGTGCTGTGGTAAATTTTCCTAATAATAGTTATGCAAAAGAGATGAGGAATCTTTTGACTATTATGCATCGAAGATACTTGCCTAATTCTTTGAAAAAAGAGTCGGTATTAACAAGTATTTATGATTTTTCAAGTATGGAGTACTTGATATATCATTTTGACCTCTTGACAGATGAACAAAAACCTTATACACTTATTATCAAATATTTAGAAACTCTAAAGATATTAGGTGCCTTTCGACAAGGAGCAGAGATAATAGAAAAGTTATTAAAAGATAAAGGAGATGATATAAATTATTATTACCTTGCCATTGACTTTTATTTGAATTGTAAAAACTATTCTCAATTAGAAAAATTGTTTCAAAAATTTCAACAGAATTATGCTTTTCATGATATTACAGAGTATAAGATTAAATACGCGGTTCTTAGAGAGGATTGGGACGAAGCAATAACATTGAGTAATCAGGTTATTTCTAATCCGTTTAATTCCAATACGAAGAAGGCTTTTCCGCGATGTGTGGTTATTGAAAGAAATCCTGCTCTATCATCTGAGGCAAAATTTAAACAATGGAAAACTATCTTACGAGAAAGTCAATGGTCCTGGGATAGTTTTAACTTTGTTTACCAGATAGCGAAAAGAATGGGGAAAGTTGATAAATATGAAGAAATACTCATTGAGATTGTGAATGACAAACCAACTTCACCTTTCCCTTATAACTTTCTTGCTTTTGTCTATGAAGATAAAGGTGAAATTTCTAAAGCAGTTGAAATGGTTCGGCAGGCTATTTTTATTTCAAGTCGTGAGGTGAGTAATTACTATGAACTTTCGCGTCTTCTTACATTAGAAGCGAAACAATTATTTGATGGTGGAAAGATAGAAGAAGCAAATAGAAAACTTGAGGAAGCGGTAAGAAACTTTCCCTACTATCTTCCCGCCTGGCACATGCTAATAGAGACATGCAAAGCAATGGGAGATGAGGAAGGAACTTTACAGAAAATGTACGAATTAGAGCAGATTGAAGAAAAGAGTATTATGAAACATTTATGGGAAATCATTTATTAAGTGACACATTAGAGTAAATATGTAGAGACGAATCATTATTCGTCTCTTCTACCTGATGGGGAGGGATGTGTAGATTTTAACTTGAGTGGATAGACCCTTATTAGTGGTAAGGTATATATAGATGGTGTAGATTGTTTTGGGGGTTATGCTAAGATATCGCTATTTAGTTTCAGAGGACGAGTTGCTCGAAATTTTGGATATCATTTGGGGGATTAGAATTTTAAGCATAAAGATTGTGATGATAATTTATATGTCTTGTTTTAACTTCTATTATCTTTGTGAATTCAAGTATTTTTTTTACCACATATTTTCGCCGGGACAGTAGTTGTCTTCACTGTGATTTGGACAGGGATAATAAGCCCCTATGTTATATAACTGGATGAGACGAAGTAATTCAGGTAAGTTAATTTTCCAGTCTTGGGGATTACAATCAGCGCTGTGGGGGACACAATTTCTATCGCCAGTGCCGGGTGCATATCCATCTTCTCCGAGTTCATCACAATGGTATTCGCCCAAGTTATACAATTGTACAACTCGCAAAAGTTCAGATAAATTTATGTGCCAATCTTTGTTTTGGTCTGCACTATGAGGCTGGAGAATTTCTCCTTCGATGGCTCCTTCTACCATACCTTCAGTTTCAGGAAGGGGTTCTCCTTGCCATAACAGATAAGGATAACTTTCGTTTTCGATTATTTGCCAGATATTTGCAAAGTCCCAATCGACATAAGTTGCTTGTTGTTTCATCTCGGCGGTTGTTTTTCCTTCTCCGCCTGCGGAAATTGTCCGACCTGTGGTTTCTACATCCCAGTAACTATTGGTGACAGTCTGTGGGTCTCCTCCTATGAGACCTCCTACAAGAATTCCACCCCCTGAAATGAAACCTGTAGCGTAACAATTTTCTACTCTTCCTGAATTCAAGCCAATTAATCCTCCCACATATATCAATCCTCGAGTGATGATGCTCGTAGAGTAACAGTTTAATACTACACTTGCATTTGCACCGATAAATCCGCCTGTTTCCTCACCTCCACTTATATAACCTGTGGCAAAACTCTCAATTACGCTACTACCCATTCCGTTTTCTCCTATGAGCCCCCCAACGGAGAATGTACCAGATACGAAAGATTTTGCATAGCACTTATTTACACTACCGTAGCGGGTCTTTCCTATAAGACCACCTACCCATTCAAATCCATAAACGGAGCCAGTAAAGTAACAACGGGTTATTGTACTGATATCTTTGTGTCCTACTAATCCACCTACTTCGAAAATCCCAGTTATCTTGCCAGAAACACCACTATTACTTACAGATGCTCCCCAATCTAGATAACCGATTAAACCTCCCACATAAGTATCCCCAGTAACCCAAATATTCTCCAAGTATATGTCTTGTATTATCCCTCCGCTTCCTACATAACCAAACAAACCTACATGATTGCTCGATGGTAAATTTATGAACAAGTTAGTAATTTTATTTCCTTTGCCATCGAATTTTCCTACGAATGGTTTCTCATTAGTTCCGATTGGATGAAAACCTATGCCAAGTTTCCAATTAATTGTCTCACTTGCATCTATATCATTCGTTAATTCATACTCTCCGTCAAGTGGATAATTCGGGTCTTTGCCGATTTTCTGCAGTTCCTCTAAACTACTTATCGGTGTCACTATCCCGAAACTTACTGAACTCAATGTAAGGGTAAAGAAAAGGAGTAAAAAAATAATGGTATGCTCATGACATCCAGCACTCCTGAAGAAATAACTCCTATTTCGATATACAAAAGTTATTATGGTTTCTCTTAACCTTCTTGGATAAATAGTAGTTGTTTCTAAGAATTGATTCATAGATAAATTCCTTAGTTATAAGTTTGGTTATGTTAATCTATTATTCAGTCCTTTTGTATTTTTTCTCCAATAAAAAACTAA
>CAZZMK010000145.1:0-5824 GCA_964655185.1 uncultured Nitrospirales bacterium
TGTAATTCTTTTACAATTTTTAATTTTTTTTCACAATATATAATAGGGAGAAAGAAATTTACTTTTTATAAAGGGATTTTATTTGAATATGGAATCTGAAAATGTAGATTTAGTTAAATGGTCAAAGTTAAAAAGGATGGTATTGCTTGTATCTACATTAGGTTGTTTTCTGACGCCATTTATGGGGTCAGCAATTAATATTGCTCTGCCTGCAATTGGAAAAGAGTTTGAAATAAGTCCCGTAATGCTTAACTGGATAGCAACTGTTTATCTCCTGTCTGCTGGAATTTTTATGATTCCATCGGGAGTTATGGCTGACAGATATGGTAGGAAAAAAACTTTTTCTTATGGAATTTTGGTTTTTACTATCTCGTCATTTGCTTGTGGTGTTTCACCAAATTTGCCTATCTTGATTTTATCAAGAATAGCC
Organism: uncultured Nitrospirales bacterium; assembly: GCA_964655185.1. Taxonomy (GTDB): domain Bacteria; phylum Hydrogenedentota; class Hydrogenedentia; order Hydrogenedentales; family Hydrogenedentaceae; genus Hydrogenedens. Next base: position 431 of record CAZZMK010000145.1, read on the forward strand.
CAAGGCATAAGCGGTGCTATGATTATGGCTACAGGGGTGGCTATCCTCACCTCTGTATTTTCAGAAAGAGAAAGAGGCAAAGCGATTGGTATTAATACATCTGCGGTATATGCTGGCTTGTCATCAGGTCCGGTGGTAGGAGGTATCCTCACACAACATTTAGGATGGAGGAGTGTTTTTCTCGTAAATGTACCATTAGGTTTGCTCGTAGTTATATTAATTTTTCTTAAATTAAATATGGAATGGAAGGAGCCGACTAAAAAAAGAGTGGACCTCCCGGGTTTCTTACTCTATTCGGTCTCATTGCTATTAATTATGGTTGGAGCAGGTAATTTATTAGAGTGGTGGGGGAAAACCGCTATGTTTTTGGGGGTTATATCACTCATTGTTTTTATTTTAGTAGAGAGCAAGATAGAATCGCCGATGATAAATATTAACTTATTCAAAAGTAACACAGTGTTTGCTCTATCTAATTTATCTGCTTTAATAAACTATAGCGCTACTTTTGGAGTTGGATTTTTGCTTAGCCTTCACCTTCAATATGCCAATGGACTCAATCCCCAAAGTGCGGGAATAATTCTTTTGACACAGCCAATAATTATGGCTATGTTTTCACCATTTGCGGGGAAATTGTCAGACAAGATAGAACCTCAGGTAGTAGCATCCGGTGGAATGGCTCTAAATACAATCTCACTTGGATATTTTGCCTTTATAAATGATTCTACCTCTATATCATTAATTGTATCCAATTTAATACTGCTCGGAATTGGATTTGCCCTATTTTCTTCGCCTAATACCAATGCGGTAATGAGTTCTGTAAGTAGACAATTTTACGGGACTGCTTCGGGAACATTAGGCACAATGAGAGTAGTTGGGCAAATGTTAAGTATGGGAATTATAATGGTCATTACTGCCATGGTATTAGGCAAAACAAAAATTACTCAGGAAAACCTACTTCAATTTTTGAAAAGTGAACAAATAACCTTTACTATATTTGCCATACTTTCATTTATCGGTATATTTACTTCCCTCGCACGAGGCAAACTACGAAAAAAGTTGTAGTTTGTTCTCCTTTTTCTATTGCCCGAAATAGCATTGCTTCTATTCTCCCCCACACTACAAACCCCAAAAGTGCACCAGAAATTACCGATTTTTAGCGGTCTGGTTTTCTAATCTTTGGAGGGCTCTTTCTGCTTGAGCGCGAATGTTAGGGTCAGGGTTATTTTGCAAAATGTATTGATACATCCATATTGCATTGGCAATATCACCCTGTCTAATGTAGTTTTGAGCCAGGAGAATTTGGACGGTAGAGTTGTTTGGTTGGAGTTGAAATGCTCTATATAGGTAGTCTTCTGCTTGGGCATACATACCGATTTTGCTATACATACTGCTAATTGATACATAGTTATTAATATTCCCCGGAGCCAGTGCAATTGCTGATTGATATTGTGCTATGGCGGAATTATAATCGCCCATTCGTCGATAATAATCGCCGAGAGATATCCTTGCTTCGGGAGAGTTGGGGTCATGATTAACCCAGTTCATCAGGGCACGGTATTCCTCTTCCTTCATTCCTAATTGGCGATACATCCCTGCGGACATAGCATAAGTGGAGGATTTATTACCACTCATTTGCTCGAATATTTGTAATTCATTGTATGCAAGGTCATATTTACCTTGTCTTCTGTATGCGTCAGCCATAAGGTAATGAGGTGTTGGGTCGCCTGGATTAGCATTTATCCATTTCTGATATGCATCCAATTCACCCTGAAAATCGCCCATCTTCTTATATAGGTTTGCCATTGCACGTAGTGCTTCGCGGGCGGTAGGGTCGAGTTCAAGTGTTTTTTCAAGTAGTTGTTTCGCTTTTTCGTAATCGCCCGATTCTAACGCTCTTTTTGCTTCTTCCACCATCGACTTTATTTCTGCCTCACTTACTCTGTCCAAACCACCTTTTCTTGCAAGTTTATCATCCTTATCTTTCTTGAACTTGCCCTTTTGGTCTAAATCTCCATCTTTTTTTGCTTTACCTTCCTGCAGATTACCACTACCTGCTCCAGAACTATAATCTCCCGATTTGCGGGACAAGTTGGCAGATTTACTTTCTTCAATTGATTTTTTTACTAAATTCTCAAGCATATCCTGCATGGATTTTTCTCTGATATCTTCTGCGAGTTTTTCTTCATCTACCCCGGCTGATTCAGACACCGCCGAGGCTAATTTATCGAGGTCAGATGAAGATACATCTAAGCGATTTCCTGAGGCAGGTTGTTTCCCTACATTACTCTGAGCAGAGGATACCGCAGTAGTAGGCAACTTTGCTAAATCCTCACTTGTTATGGAGTCTGAACCTGTCAAGACATATATTGCTGAACCTACACTCAGCAATATCAGAATACCTATAATTGCTATTTGATAAGTTTTCATTAATTAATCTCCTATATATATGTCCAAACATTAAGGTATTTGAATCGGACCGAATACAGGTACTGCCATATTTGCTTCATCCACAATGTTGCAATACGGGTCAAATCCTCGCCCGTACCATAAAAACGCTTGCTCAGGCATTTTTGTTATCCACAGACTTACTACATTAGGTTCTTCCTCAGAAAAAGTAATCTTATAGATAACGGGAAGATTGGGTCCATCTGGCGAAGAACTTATTGAGAAACCCGAGGGTCTCCCAACAGATGTCAATTTCCCATTTACGTTAGAAAAGGTAACCTTTACCTGCGGACCGTAAGGAGACTTAATCCGCTCTACCTTATCAGGCCGAGGACCTATATCACACTTGCCACTATGTAAATCTTTTTGAACGAGGTTAGCCAACCGATACCCAAGCACCTTTAAGCCATCCGTTCTGATATGAATTAGGTCATCAAGAGCAAGGTCAATGGAAGCCACCATACCTCCCGGAGATAATTCTTTTTCCAATTCTAACTGGTCATTTTGAAGTTTATTCCAATAGGTCGGGTCGGTACCTTCTGTAACAAATCTGCCAATTTGAACATAGTAAAATGGCAAAGATGGGTTACCAAAATCTTTCCTCATCGCAGATACAAGTTTTCTCATCCTATCTTTATACAAAGGCTGAGGGTCCTTACTTGCGTCGGATTCCCCTTGATACCACAATACGCCCTTTACCTTACCACCTGCAGACATGACTTGTTTATACATTGAACCGTATAAAGATTCTCCACCTTTATCCCTCAAACCAGGGTCCCATTGTGTCATAGAGGTCCCGCCATGTGCAGATGCAATAAGTCCTACAGGCCTACCTGTCCGTTTCACCATTTCAATGGCAAAGGGTAAGCCTAATCCTGCGCCCTTCAAACCTGTGTATGCTTGCTTTACCTTAATGGGTCTTTCTTCCTCAGTAACATTTCCGCAATGGACCACATCCGGCGATTCTACGAGAACATGTAGCGGGTCTTTAGCAATTCGCCATTTATATGCCATTGAATATACATGCACAAGCGGATGCGGGTCACAAGCGTTAGAAAGATTGCCTACACCTTGCATATTTGACTGACCTGCAAGAATCCATAAATCACCTACAAGTACCTCGTAAACAGAGGCGGACTCTACCTCCTCCCCATTTTGATTTCTTAACCTAAAATCTATTCTATACGGTCCACCAACTGGTATACCATCTACAATACCATTCCATTTACCACCTTGAGTTTTGGCTATCTCCTTCCAAGGTAGAATTTCGTAAGCCATACCCATTACTCGGACTTCGACGCTTCCTTCACTTGAACAACTACCACTTACCTCCACAGGATAGTTTGTATCATCCTCCTTTGCCTGAATAACCTGATAATCCGCTAAGCCAGATTCAACCTTTAATGCATAAGCAAAAGATGAAACAGAAAGGAGAAGCGAAAAACTGATGAGGTAAAGCACGACTTTACTTAATTTTTTCATAAGCAAATCCTTTCCCTATATCGCTATTTGGTTTTGAATAATTCTTTTTATGTATTGATAATGATAAATAATACTTCCTGAGATACCAAAAAGCAAAATATAATACACAGCGAAGGAAAACTCACTCCAATTGGAATGAGGTCCTGTTATAAGTTGGGCAATAAAATTTTGATGAAGTAAAACGAGCCATATTATCCAGGCATAGCCAGGAAATGGATTGACACTGTTAAATCTTTCTTTCATACTTAGTACTTTTACCACTATCCAAATAGTGCCTACAACTAAAACAGGCAAAGTCACGGACCACAAAACTTTACTCCAATACTCCTGATTACCTACATAAATGTTAGCCCAGCCCTTGAGCCCATTTCTCAAACATAACAATAATCCCCAGAACACCGTCAGGTAAAGAGCCAATCTTTCCCCAGTTATTGAACTTTTAGTATCTATATTCGAAGAATCCGAAGCGATGTATTTTTTACTCGTGAACTTTCCACTATATACATCGAGCCATAATTGCTTATCCTTCGGTTGATTAACCAAAAAGTAAGCAATACCATAGGCAACCCCTATAGTTATTCCGCCGGATGTCTCCCAGCATCTCCACCAATTGAAGTTTGTTCCAACCCATATTGCAGGAGCCCATTTCCAATTTTGAAGAAGAGCCCACCCGATACCGTTAATAAGCCCTACGGTCAATATAAGTTTTACATTTCGCCAGTTGAGCATTGCTATCTCACCTGCAAGTACACCTATATAAACACCTAAGTGCACAATTGCGTTCCAATTATCGTTAGTTAATCGCCGAAGGTTTGGATTAATAGCAAAATCGGAATACTTGTCCCTGATAGAGTCATAAAGAGGCAAAAAGACTGATGGGAAGTTAGTAAATAGGATGTGTGCAATAACTCCGCCAAGTATTGCACATGCAATACGAACACTCCAGCCCAAAACACCCAAAGGCTTTCTACTATAGCACCAGGCAGTAAAACAGGCACCTAATCCCGCCCACGGCGCACCCGCAATAAAAAGCCATATGAAGCCGTAGTAGCGAGGTATGGGCACATATTCCCCCGCAGAGTAATTTGTAAATAACTTCCCTTCGAAGAATGGGTGCCACTGTGCCCATCCCCGAGCACCGGAGACCATAATCCCGAGTGTCATCGCAAGCACTACCCAGCCAGAACAGTACGACCGCATTGAATTAAGCCCTGGAGTATATGAGAGAAACCACCAAGCAGTAGCAAAAGTAATCCCCGCAAATAAGCATCCATTCGAACCGCCAAAGCCAGAACACCCCCGCACAGCCCAAGTCATAGCACCTATACACATAAAGAGAATTGTTGGCAAAATCAGTTCGTGTAGGTAATAATGGAAATTTTTCACAAAGCTCCCCTTGATATTTTATCTCAGTAAAACAGATTTAATTATGAGACAAAATATCGACAGAATAGGTTTTAAGTTTTA
>CAZZMK010000146.1:0-16237 GCA_964655185.1 uncultured Nitrospirales bacterium
TAATGTTCGCTGCAGTAATCATTGATGTCTATAGGAGTAAGTGTGTGTCGAGTAATAAGAACGGGGGGTAGAATTTATGGAATTCCATGAACGGATTACTGTGTATGTGAATGAAAGGCGGGTAGAAGTTGATTATGGAACGAGGGTAAGTGATATATGGATTAAATTTAAGCCGACTGCAGATGTAGTAATTTACAACGGCTTTCCTTTGAGGAGTGAAGAGTCTTATGAAAGAGTAGTGAAAGATGGTGATAAAGTTGTGTTAATCAGGCGAGGGGAGATTCCTTCTGAAGAGGAACTCGAATATTTAATGGTGGCTCGTCATACCCAGGGTGTCCAAGAAAAGTTAAAAAAAGCAACAGTAGGTATAGCAGGTTTGGGAGGACTGGGTTCTAATGTGGCTATATCTTTGGCTCGAGTAGGTATAGGGAAACTTATTCTCGTTGATTACGATGTTGTCGAACCAAGTAATCTTAATAGACAGCAATACAGTATAAAGCATATCGGTTTGCTAAAGACGGAAGCACTTAAAGAAATTTTGATGGAAATTAATCCATATGTGAATTTAGTCACATTTTCAGAAGTGATTGATGAAAGTAACGTTGAGAAATTGTTTTCCGATGTAGATATTTTAGTTGAAGCCTTTGATACTCCCCAAGCAAAAAAAATGTTAATAGAAACGTTTAGTAAGTGTTTTCCTACCAAACCTATAGTGTCTGCTTCAGGGTTAGCAGGTTTTTACTCTTCAAATTTAATTAAAGTTAGAAAAGTTTCAAAATATCTCTATGTGGTTGGAGATGAAACTCATTCTGCTGGAATTGGTGAGGGTTTAATGTCGCCTCGAGTTGGAATTACCGCAAATATGCAGGCTAATACAGTAGTTAGGATAATTATGGGGGAACAGGAACCTTAGCGATTTTATGAACGTTGACTATCAGAGAATAGAAAATTCCATTTAGAACGTGATTAATTGTAATTAATTATGGGGAAGGTGAGTTTACTGGGTTATTAGTTGGGGAGTTTGGTCTGTGTATAGTTTTCGGATAAAATTTAATTGTATTAAGTGGTTAAAAATGAAAATATATGTTAAAATTTGACGAAAAAATATTAAAATTATAGATTTTCTATGAATTAAATGGGATATAATCTATATTAGAGAACAAGTTTAAAGATTTATGATGATTAGTGATAAGAATGAAAATATAGACCAGGAACCTATTTCGGAAATTTCAGAATTAGAAACGGAAAAGTTAGAAGAGAAGGAAGGGGAGGAACATCTTCTCAAGGTTAAATCTCAAATACCATTGTTGTTAACACTTTCTGAAGATAAAATGGAAATTAGAGTTAATGGTGATGTTAGAGGTTGGGAAGAGGAAGAGTTATTGACTGAATTAGAGATGAAACTAAAAGAAATTGGAGTAAAGAAAAAGGAGATTATAGATGAAGCGAAAGAAAGGCTAAAGGAAATTGTCAGGTATGACGAGATTTTTAGGGATATTATATTGGTTAGGGGTAAGCCACCTAAACCTCCTGTAGATGGTAGAATTGAGTGGGCAAAAGACTTTTTCGCTGAGGGTTTTGAAATTGACCCAGAAACAGGTGCAATGGACTATAGGAGGCCTAAAGCACAGAGGAACTTAAAAGAGGGAGAGTTGATAGCCACTATAATATTGCCAGTGGAGGGGGAAGATGGTTATAATGCGTTAGGGGAAGTTATCCCTGCACCTAAACCTAAGCCAGTTCGACTTAGGGCAGGGCGAAATGTTAAGACGAATGAAACTAATACTCAGTTCTACTCTACTATAGATGGGAGGTTTAGATTAGATGGCGATACTGTTCATGTAGATGATGTACTGGAGATACATGGCAATGTAGGACTTGAGACAGGGCACATTAATCATTTAGGTATACTTATAGTTCATAAAAATATAGAAGCAGGTAGCATAGTTCATGCTGAAGGTGATATCGAAGTAAAAGGTTACATAGAACAATCCGAAGTTTCCACAAATGGGAAACTATTAGTTTATGGAGGTATCTCGGGCGATTTCGAGAAGGTAATTTATGCAAAGGAAACTATTACAGCAAAGTACCTTCTTAACGCTGTTATAGAGTCAGAAGAAGGAGTTTACATTGCTAAAGAAATAGCCCAGTCTAAGGTTCGATCTCGAGGACCTGTAGTAGTGAATGGTAGGATTGTGGGAGGGGAAGTTATTGCTTTGGGGGGTGTAAAAGTAGACCAACTCGGGAGTGAGGCGTGTATTAAAACTACTGTAGTAGTGGGAGAAGATTATTTTTTACCTAGGTATCTGAAGCCTTTGGAAGATGAGAAAAGGGAGAAGGAAGAACTGTTGGAGAAAATATTAAAAGGAATACTCCCAGTGAAAAATAGATGGCAATCTTTACCGCAATATGCTAAAGAAGCATTTTCAAAACTTGTTCAGCAGGCAAAACTAATAAGAGAAGCAATCTCAGAAATAGAATCGAAAATAAATGCATATGTAGAGGAATCTCAAAAGAAGATTAAGTTTGAAGTTGTGGTTAGAAAAGATATTTATCCAGAGGTTTTTATAAAGATGGGGAGTGCTATATACCACAACAAAGAATTTTTCAAGGGGCCGTTGAAATTTGGGATACTGGCGGGAGAAATTCAAATGTTCGCATTGTAAATTAGGATATTGCTGGTGCTACTAATAGAATACAGTTTAACAAAACCAATACTAACTAAATATAGTATTATACTGAACTTAACTGAACTTGTGTATCTCGTTTTATCTAATTGATATGTTGTGAGATTCAAGTCCTATGATTGGGGTGCCGGTCCAGGAGCATAATAATCTTCAGTTGATGGGTCGAAGTGGTAATATCCATTATAGGAATTATAGAACTGAATTACTCGTAATAATTCGTTTATGGCAATCCTAAAATCTGATGGAGCAAAGTCTGCGGAATGATTTGTACAGTTACGAGGTCCATATGGATTAGGCGCATATCCATCTTCTGAATCGGGTTTGCAAGAATAACCGCCAGCGTTATATAGTTGTATTACTCTTAAAATTTCGTAGAACTCTATTCGCCAGTTTCCATTTGTATCAGCACTGTGATATGGAGGAGTAAACTCTCCTTCAGCAATGCCTTCGATAGTTCCCTCAACTATCTCCCCTTCTTCTATAGTTCCTTCAAGTGTTTCTCCTTCAATATTTCCTTCACCTTCATTCGAACCTTCAGACGTTGAGCATGAGTTGAATATTAAAGCCCACTCATCTACTCTACCTTTATCTCCTGAGAGTGTATCTCCTACTTGCAGTATCCATCTGCCTTCCATATTGTAACCTCTGAAATTGGATAGAGGCATTATAGGTGCAAATTCTCCTGTATATGGCTGAGAAGCCATATATATAGGGATAGGAGAATTATCATCAAAGATAGTGTTGTTCATGTTTACTCCGCCATTGGGTAAACTGTAGAAGAGTATTACCTCTATACCATCAGGCGAAATTAATTTCATTTGAAGTTGTGAAACATCGGGATGTGACACAGTGACTCGAACTTTTACATCCTCAATTATCTTGGAAATAGGGACATCTAAAGGAAGGTAACTTATTCCTGGGTCAAGCAAACTTGAAAAATAGTTTGTCTTAATCTCTATGTCACATTCTGGATAAGTTTCTCCTTCATTGTTTCCTTCTCCCTCGAGAGGCTCGCCTTCATTAACACCTTCACTTGTCCCTTCGCCTTCTAAACTACCCTCATGAGAAGACCCAGGGCAAATTCCATCATATCCTACTATACAACCTTTGCTTTCAAGTTGGGGAATCTGAGTGCATATTACATCCTGAGAAAGAGGGTTACCCTCTAAACCTATTTCATCTCCATTCCCAAGTCCAGGGTTATCAATTAAAGGTTGGAGGTCTGTTATTTGATTATCCCAGAGGTATAATATTTCTAAATTAGGGAGGTTCTTGAGAGGAACTATATCAGTAATTAAGTTCCTCGATAAGTTTAAGTATCTGAGATTAGTGAGATATTGAATAGGAGTAATTGATTCGATTTGGTTATTCCAGAGGCTGAGGGTTTGTAAATTTCTTATTTTATGTATCCCAGCCAGATTTTGTATCCCGTAAGAATTCGCATCGAGGGAAGTAAGAACCAATAGGTCCCCTTCATATATATCTTTGGTGTTATCAAATCCTAATGCGTGTCTCACTGCTAATTCTAAGTTAGGGTCGTCGAAATGTACCACGTCCCCCGCACCAAATACTTCTATATAAGCCTCCTGAGAAATTATTTGTTCACCTCCAGACACTACCCTACATTGGTATACTCCCTGACTGCTACCAGTTATGGGGTCTATTACTAATTGAGATAAATTAGGACCTGATGCGATAGTAACTCCGTTCTTGGTCCAGGTGTAAGTTGGTGCTACTGTACCCCCTTTTACCTTAAATTCAAGTACTACTCTTTCTCCAACATTAAAGAAGCCTCCTACAGGCTGAGAAATAGCTTGTAATGGGACTCTTCTTACTCCTAAATATATTCCCCAGGATTGGCGCCCACCTAACTTTGTCGAAGGATTGTAGATAGAGGCAGAATCCGAAACTGCAACGGAGAATCTCGCATTATCGTGGATTGTAGCGTATGAAATAGTATATGTAGAGGAGTTAGGTCCCACTAATTCAAATGAGTAAGGGAATTCGTATCCATTCGAATCCGTTCTTAGCCACTGAAATGAAAGTGGCCCATCTCCACCAGCCACTTGAACTGTAAATGTAACCAGGTCTCCAGTATCCACCACTGGCCTATCTACATATATCCCAATTACTCTTGGAGGAGGCACAATGCTACATCTTTGGAACCATACTTCCCTTGTGCCTGAGCCTGTATATTCTTGGATATTGCTTACACCATCAGCATCAATGTCTCCATCTCTGCCTAAATAATTTCTTCCCGTATTACCAAAGGTTACATATCTGCTTGGACCGAAATTTATATAGTCATTTAGATTTATGTAGTTTAGTACCCATCCGTAACCTTCTCTTTCTACAAAGTATCGAACTATATCTTTGAGAAAGTTGTTTAAAAAGTTAAATGTTACAGAATCACCACAAGTCATATACCCTGCAATGAAATATTGGACCGCGTAAGCAAGGGTTGGGTCTTCATTTCTGAGTTCAGATATCACATCGAAGTGAAAAGTTTGACCTAGTACATTAATGGTTAAATTCAAATCTCTTTCTACTTGTTGCATATTTGCTTTAAAGCCCTCTTGAATTTCAATTACTCTTGAGGGTATCAATTGAGGAGAATTATTCAGTAGTACTGCAGATAAAAGTCCTAAATGGTCTTCTTCTTTTAGGCCATTTCCGTCTCTATCGGCTCCGTATAAGTGAGCGAACCTCCCAGGAGCCATATCATCAAGTATGTAATCTACTGCCCACAGTATATAGTCGTAGTCTACATCTATACGCTCAGCCAGAGCATAACGAAGAGGGAGAAAAGGTAACATTATTAGAACTATTAGCAAATATGCATATATTTTTCGCATTTTATTACCTCCTATAATCATCACTAGATTTTGTATAAAAAATTTTTTCTTTTTATGATATTATAGTATAATCAACACCAAAAATGGTAGGAAAATTTGAATTTGATTCGGAGAAAATATAAATTTAGCATATTGAAAGAGGTTTGTTGATAATATGAAAAACTATCGAATAGTGCTTATAATCGTAGTTACTATCCTCTTTGTGAATGTTGCAAAGGGAGGAGAGTTTGATTTGCTTTACGATGCAGAGGCAGGTTCTGGTCACGGGTATAAATCGCTAAATTTAGCAAATAGAACGGGGACTATAACCATTGATACTGACCTTATGGAAATATATGGACCTATTACTCCTACGCGTTATGGAGAAGATATATTTGGAGTCTGTGTTTTCAGATTTAGTTATGTGAATTTGGGACCCGGTGTAAATATCGTGGTTCGAGGGAAACGACCTTTAGCAATATTATCTGCTGGAGATATGGTTATAAATACTAATATTGTGGTACCACCTGGAACATTAGGTGGAGCATTCGGCGGAGAGGGAGGCAAAGGTGGAAAGGGAGGATTGAGAGGATATGGAATGGGTGCCCAAGGAGGTTTAGGGGGAAATGGAGGAGAAGGAGGAGTGGGTTATTATCCTACAAGTGGTGGGCAACCTGGAACCCCAGGAGAAAGAGGAAATGATTCTACTCCTGGGTATTGGGAAGGTGAGTTTGTTCCGGAAGGACAGCCAGGTGCTAATGGCTCTCCTGGAGAAAATGGGAAATGCTATGTAATGCCTAATTCATTGCTAATTGCGGGAGGAAGTGGAGGAGGTGGTGGAGGAGGTGGTGGTGGTAGAGGTGGTTCTGGAGATGGAGGAGGTGGTGGTGGCGGTGGTTCAGGTGGTGGAGGTGGAGGAGGGTTTGCTTTAAGTATTGAAAGTAAGTCTGGTGAAGGTGGTGGAGTTGGTATGAGCATCGGGGGAAACGGCGGAGATGGTGGGAGTGGAGGTAATGGAGGCACAGGTGCTCTTGGTGGTAAAGGTGGAGATAATTATCCACTGAATCAAAAAATTGATGAGAAAAAGGTTATAGATTTATTTGTAAAAGACTATGGAGAGGATGGAGGAGATGGTGGAAGAGGAGGGACAGGAGGTGGCGCTTTAATTCTTGGTGCAAAAGGTCTTTTAACTTTAGGTTCGGGTGTTGTGATTGATATTTCAGCAGGACTTCCCGAGGATGGTTCACCAGGCACAGGAGGTGGCTCTGGCGGTAGAGGAGGCTACGGAACTCCTGGTATGGTAAAACTTCAGGGTTCTTTGCTAAACTTTCCTGTGAGTCCCCAGAGACCAATAATTAGGGCAGATAACTCTGGAAGTTTATTTTTTGAACACAATGGTAGAGTTACTTTTGTCACCAATATGTCTCAAAATATTTTAAGTTTTACAATTCCTCAGTTTACAAATCAGGGAACTGGAATTGGGTTAACTACAAATGACTCTGTTTTGAAGGATTTCAATCCGTTTTATCCAGAGGTAGACACACCTTTAATTCCTCAATTGATGTCTGGAGTGGGTGTAGAAGGATATTTGCTTGAAAATACCTTATATGATGATAGAATTTCTTCTACTTACCCAGAATCGACTGTCAAAAATGTCGAGTTAGTTAGGCTGACTGAAACAAATTCGTATTTTGAAGGCTACCAACAGATTGTATTGATAAATGTCGGAGATATTGAATTGTCGAGAGTTTATTTAAAGGTAGGAAGTTATGACCCTGTCCCCATTGGAAGTGGAACAGGGGACCTTGCACCTTCTCAGAGATGGACAACTCTAATTCCTGCTATGATTCCTAATATCTCTGTGGAAGTTGTTGTTCTTGATGTATTGCCTGGGGAAGAGGGAGAAATTGAAGGTTTCTATGAAGGAGAGGGATTGGCTGAAGGAGAAGGGTCGATGGAGGGAGAAGGATTGACAGAAGGAGAAGGCTTAGAAGGTGAAGGAGTTTTAGAAGGTGGTATTGAAGAAGGAGAAGGGCAAGTACAAGAGGGTGAGTCAGAAGGTCTTACTTTAGAAGGCGAAGGAATTCTGGAAGGAGAAGGTGAACCGGTCTGCACTTATCACTCTGCAGATTCCAATAAAAACTGGAAGATAGAACTTCAAGAATTATTAAGAGTTATACAATTCTTTAATTCTTATGGATATCATTGCGAGGCTAATACAGAAGATGGATATGCTCCAGGTGCTGGGAATACTGATTGCGAACCTCATGATAGCGATTATTATCAGGGAGTTTCGTGGGCTATTGAACTACAGGAGTTATTAAGATTAATACAATTTTTTAATTTTCCTAATGGAGGTTATCACTGTGACCCGACTACTGAGGATGGCTATGCTCCTGGTTCAATTTAAATATAAGTGCTAAATTCTTGAATTTTTATAAAAATACAATTATAATAGTAACAGGAGACATCATTAACATTAGGAGGAAGGGAAATGAGTAACTTAAGAACAAATAGGAAAAGAGATTCGGAATTTATTTTTTTATTGGCTGTGTGTGTGATAGTCCTTTTTCAAATTCAGTCTGTAGCACAGACTGCGGCTGCGTATTATGTGGGTGATCCTAATGGACCAGATTTGATTGCACCAAGTGGTTCGGCATTGATCTTTAACACGGACAATTTAACTATGCAAGGCCAAAATGGGGCTACTCCGTTTGTACATTATGCTGCCAATGAAGGTGGGGTTGCAGTGTTTAGGTTCAAGAATGTAAATATATCGGCGGGGGTAACAATTAATGTAATTGGTTCGAGACCTTTAGCAATCGCCGCTCATAGAGATATGACAGTGGCTTCGTCTTTCAATGTAAATGGTTCTGTTCCTGGACGGTCGGGAGGTGGAGTTGGGGGAGCAGGGGGAGCAGGAGGAGCAGGGAGACCTGGTGGTTCAACCGCAGGGCAAGGCGGAGCCGGTGGCGAAAGCAGGCCAGGAGGACCGGGAGCAAATGATTTTTGGGAACAAGGACAGCCTGGTCAAAATGGTGTCGCTGGGGTTAATGGTTCTCCCGGTGCGAACGGGACGGCGGGACAAAATGGTGCCCCTGGACAGCCTGGAACTTATGGTTTTGGGTCTCAAGGTGGTCCTGCAGGAGGAGCATTGGGGCAGGGAGGAACTATAGGTGGTCAAGGGGGTGGATATGGAACTGGTTCAAGTGCAGTAGGAAGTGGAGGTAGCGGAGGTGCAACACGTGCTTTTACAGGAGATAACGGTGGTGATGGGAGTAGTGCAAACCAAAGTCAACCTGGTACGAATGGATTGAATGGACAGCAAGGAGAAAGTGGGAAAAATGGCGGAGATGGCTTTAGTGCTTCATTCAATGTTCCTGTAAATACATTAGATGTGTTTGGAGGTGCTGGTGGTGGTGGAGGAGGTGGTGGCGGCGGTGGCCAAGGCGGTGGCCAAGGTGGTGGTGGAGGTGGTGGTGCTAGTGGCGGGAGTGGCGGTGGTGGAGGTGCAGGAGAATACTTGTTTGATCGTGCTAATGGAGGTAATGGTGGTGCAAGTGGAAAAGGTGGTGATGGCGGTAGAGGAGGTAATGGAGGAACAGGCGGTTCTGGCGGAAGTGGTGGTAGTGGCGGAAATGGTGGCGGAGCAATAATACTTTCTGCAAGAGGTTTGCTAAGAGTTCCATCTATGATGACGGTGGATATTTCTTGTACACCTCCAACTGCAGGTTTGCCCGGTTCACCTGCTCCAGCAATGGGTCAACCCGGCGGACCCCAAACAGGTTATCCGTCGACCGGGAGAGGTTTTGGACAATCAGGACAGCCGGGACAGGTGATAGATTTGATTTTGTTTCAGCTAAGGGGTGGTAATGGGGGACGAGGTGGAGATGGTAATTTAGGTGGTGCTGGGGGCAATGGTGGAATAGGGGGTAATGGTGGTTCAGGAGGTAACGGAGGATATGGTACACCAGGCATGGTGAAACTTCACGGTTCTGTAATATTGGCTAGTAATATGGTTATTACGGCGGGAGGTGCAAGGGACGGAAGTCCTGAAAATAATGGTAAGTTGACTATTATTTCCAATATGAGTGATGAAATGATAAATGCTAATCAACCAAGCACTACACTTTCCACTCCTACTTTGGTAAGAGGTTCTACAATTAATCCTGCAATTCAAGGTATAAGTGCTTTTACGGATGAAAATAGGTTCCCAAATCATTATTATAGACATCCGTTTATTCCTCAGTTGTTGGGTGGCCCAAATGTAGAGGGAACATTACAATCACCATATTGGAATGAGAGTTATGTAAATGTATTGGCTCCAATAGCGGTAATACCACCAGGTGCAGGTCCAGGGACTCCGAGAGTCGTTATGAAACGTCTGAATTACGGTGGCGGAAATAATTGGAGTCCATTTAAGGAATTTGACCAGATCTTTGTAATTAATGAATCGGACCAAGTATTCTCAGGATTATACCTCAAGGTAGATAATCCATCTTTCAATCCACCTGCTTCTCCGGTACCTATTAATAATGGCACTGGAGAGTTACAGCCTTATCAAATTTGGACCACAACGGTTCCTTATAATGCCCAAGTTCAACTATTGCAGTTAGCCCAGATAATTCAACAGCCATCGGATTTAGCGGTATGGCCTGGTGGTTATGCAAGGTTTTCGGTGGTTGCACAAAGTAGTACTTCTATGGAGTATCAGTGGTTCCGTAATACAGATGGCACTTTCCGTGAAATAATCGGTGCTACAAATGACTTTTATGAAATATTGTCTGTACCTGAAGCCTTGCAAGGCTGGTATAGAGTAAGAATACGTAACTCAGCGGGTGATGTGTTTTCCAGAGATGCTTTCTTGAACGTGTTAGAAGCCCCAATTATTACACAACATCCGCAAGATGTAAATGAATATCCTAATATGATGGTCACCTTTAATGTAGAAACATTAAAGCCTACTGACCCGCCACCAGCACCCGGGATTGACCCCACCATTGACTATACGATTGTAAGTAGGGGTTATCAGTGGCAGTATGCACCACAGTTAGAGCCTCCAGAATTACCGCCGGAGGAAGTGCCGCCGGATAGTAATTTTGTGGATTTACCAGGACCTGAAGCAAGAGAAAAGACTTTAGTCCTTCCTTCAATAAGTGAGGCAAATCAGGGCTGGTATCGCGTGAAAGTGATGAATGACGCAGGGACTGCTATATCTAATCCGGCTAAATTAAATGTACAAGATGGCGTTAGAATTTTAGAGCATCCTACAAGCATATCTGCGCCACCTCATGCTAATGTAACATTCCAGTGCAGAGTAACTGGTGCATTACCCATATGGTGGCAGTGGCAAAAAGCACCGAGTGGGGATGGCCCTTGGTCTAACATACCTGGTCTGTCTGGTTCGTATCCAATAGGGACTCCTCCAAGTGGTGACCCGCCAGGATTTACTATAACTGCTAATATACTTGATGTGACCGAGAATGCCTATTATCGTTGCCGGGTATTTAATGGTGGTTCTCCATTGGGTGTTCCGACGAACCCAGCTTATCTGGAGATTCGGGACCCTGCTATTATGGTACAGCCATCATCCATAACTGTGAATCCGGGACAAGCAGTCCAATTCGTTGTTTCTGCAGGTGGTTCCGGTGTATTAACGTACACATGGTATTTCTTCCCAGCCGACATGGATGGTGAGACATTGCCACCTCTACCTGAGACCTGTAATGCACCTATACCTTGCTCAGAGAATGTAGTAAGACAGGGACAAGGGCCTGCTTATGCAATTTACAATATTTTTGGTCCGCCTATTGGTTCAGGTGCACAAGAAGAACATGAGGGTTATTACTATGTTCGTGTAGATAATTCTATGGGATTTGTCAATTCCGCAGTTGTATACTTGAAAGTAAATGACAAGCCAACAATTATTGTCCATCCATCGAATGCTCAGGTAGATGAAGGTGGTGCAGTAACATTATCAGTTACTGCATACAGCACTACTAATGTCACATATCAATGGCGTTTGAATGGTTCTAATTTAATAAGCGATGGAGTAAGAATATTCGGGGCTACGATGAATGCGTTGCCTGGCACCTCTGTTAGTACTTTACAGATTTTAGGTGCTCAGCCTGCGGATGAAGGTTATTATGATGTCGTGGTAACGAATACTGCAGGTTATGTAATCTCAAATCAAGCCTACCTCATTGTAGGTGACCCGCTTGAAATTGTTGAGGTGATAAATCCAGGTAATGTTTATGCTAATACAGTTGAAGTGCGTCTTGGTGTTACCACACAAGGTGGTAAAGGTACAAGAACTTACCAGTGGTATAAGAATGGAACAGCACCAGAGAATGCTATTGGTTCCCCTATTCAGAGTAATGCAGATCCATACACTGCATACCTAACCTTGTATGATGTTACATTGGCAGACCAGGGTGTTTACTACTGCAGTATAACCGATGCGAGAGGAACTATTTGGACGCCTCCTATGCAGTTAAATGTGTATGAACATCTATCTACGCCTGTAATTGCAGGTGACCCCGAAGTAGAACGAAGGGCTGGTGACTTGTATACTTTTGAAGTAATTGTAAGTGGTGGTGTACCACCATTGCATTACTTGTGGCAGCATGATGACCTTAGGTCAAAAGCGATACACACAGTTGGAACTGACTCTCCTACTCTTGAACTTACCGACCTTCAGGTTACTGATTCAGGTGACTACTTTGTAATAGTTACCGATAGTGGACAAACATGGAATGAGCAGACTCAGCAGTATGAACCTGAATCAAAGGTTTCAAACAGGGTTAGACTTACTGTTACGCCGAATATCCCAGTAGGTAATGCGTTCATATATACTTTGTTAATTATTTCTTTTGCCTTGCTTGGGGCTTTGATTGCTAATATGAAATCTAAAAACGTAGAAACACGAAATTTATAGTGGAGAGTTACAGACCTTAAAATAAAGAGAAGCGGGACTGTAGAAAGTCCCGCTTTTATAGTTATAGAATAAGTTCTATGGGAAATTAAGGGATTTATTATGGTTATTGAGACTGTGGTTTGTGTACTACTTGTGTTTGCAATTGAAGGACAGGATGTAGAAATAGTAGGAACAGATTTAGTAGAGGAATTTCAAAGTATTTGTGAAATAAAGCAAATTACATTTAGCCTTAAAAATCACGAACTTGATAATAATGACAATTTTTCCTTTGACGATAGATTTATATGCTACGATACAAGGGGAACGTTTGGAAGTGGGATTGAAAACGGGATTAGTATAGAGATAGTAGATATTATTACAGGGAGGGAGTTTGTAATATATTCGCCATCTAAGGTTAGGTTGGGTTCTAAGCCTGCTCCTGGAGTAGGTGCGGTATCGTTTCATCCGAGCAAATATAGTGTTGTATTTATTCATGGACCAGATATAGGAGATGATTTATATCCTGAACAAATTAGTGTAAGAGATATTTATGCGAAGAATAATAGACGAGGGAAGATAATTGATTTTGAGTTTGATTACGGAAAGATTATAACTAAAGATTGTGGCTGGGTAGATTTCAGAAGTGTTAATTGTGAATCGGGGATACCTCCCGGGGTTCATAGAGGAGGCTCTCATAGGCATGAATACTCTCTAAATGGGGTAAGAATAGGCTGTACTTATGATGATTTTTTATTGGTGGATTATGGAAGAACTATTGCATTTTTTGAGCCGATACTGAATTCATCTTCTAATTCTAAATACTTCTTTTCTGTGATATTAAAACCTGTTCCTATTAATATTGCAAAATCAGGTGATATAGTCAAGGCTTATGGTGATTCTTGGATAGATAAGGATGGGATGTATAGGGGTTTTATAGGGACAGTGAAAACAGAATATGGTTTTGAAGACCATTTGTTTATAGCGGAAATACCTCAGAATATCGACCTTACTACCGCCAGGTCTGGGAATTGCAAAGAATATCCCGAACCACCTAAAGGTATTAAGATAGTACAAATTTATGACAAATGGGTTAGTGGCATAGTTAGGGGTTCGCCTGATGGAAAAAGACTTGCGTTTTTAGCGAAGGATGATAAAGGGAAAACTCAAATATTTATAGCGGACTTAGAGGGTATATACCAGGGCGGAAAAGAATGGAAGATTACTCAATTGACGAACCTTCGAGAAGGAATAGAAGATAATTTTAGATGGCATCCATCGGGGAAATGGATATTATCTGTGTCTAATGGTGCCATTGTCGCCACTTCTTTAGCAGACGGGGAAAATTTTGGAGAGTCATTAGCATTGACTCCATCTTATCGGAAGAATAAGCCTTATGCTATTGTTGTTTCAAGAAGTGGGAAGTATTTAGCTTTTAACCGAAGGGTTCCAACTTATGACTCTAATGGGAATAGGGTATTTGATTCATCGGGATTAGATTTTTCACAGATATTTTTGTTGACTCTTCCGAAGAATGTTTTTAATTAAGGTTTTTGGGGTTACTTAGCATTTTCAATTATTTTTTGCAATACAATTCCTGCAGAAACTAAACCTATAATTCCAGGTGTGTAAGAAATACTTCCGATGTTTTTACTTTTTGAAGTTTCTTCTTTTTCAAGTGGAGTTTCTTGTTTTATAGGAGGTTCAACTGAAAAGACACATAGTATACCTTTGTGTATGCCGACTTTTTTAAGTTCACTTCTTACGACCTTGGCGAGTGGACATGTGTGGGTTTTTGATATATCTTCACATCTTATTGCAAGAGGATTTACTTTGAATCCTGCACCCATGCAAGAGACTGTAAAGATATTTTTTTGATAAAGGTAACTTAGCAATTCTACTTTTGGTCCCACAGAGTCTATAGCATCGATTGCATATTGTGGTAGAGGGTTTGTAATTATAGGGATGGTCTCTTTATTAATGAAAAGTGGATGTTTGAAAATTTTTGCAATTGGATTTACAGATAGAATTCTTTTTTCTGCTACATCGACTTTTAACTTTCCAAGAGTTTCTGTAGATGACAGTAATTGTCTGTTAATATTCGAAGGTTCGATTTTGTCATAGTCGACTATTGTGATAGTACCTACTCCTGCCCTTGCAATTGCTTCAAGGGCATATCCACCTACTCCGCCTAATCCGAATACGGCAACATGAGAGTTTCTAATCCTTTCAAAGTTCTCTTTACCTAAAAGTATTAATGTTCTTTGGTGTATTTCTAAAAAGTCTAAATTCATATGTGTACTCTTTAGGAATAAAATTTTTAAGTTGTTAGTTATATTCAAACAAAGTTGAAGATAAAAGTTTATCAAAAAATTATTAACTGATAACAAAAGGAGAAAAAATATGCCGTATCGTTTACCAGAACTTCCATACTCCTATGATGCTTTGGAGCCGTATATTGATACTAGGACAATGGAAATTCATCATCAGAAACATCACGGTACTTATGTAGATACAGTAAATAAGGCGTTAGAAAATCTTCCTAACTTTGCAAATCTATCAATTGAGGAGTTGTTAAGGCGCATAAATGAAGTGCCAGAAGATAAGAGACAGGTAATAATTAATCACGGTGGTGGGCATGCTAATCATTCTTTGTTCTGGCAAATTATGGGACCGAATGGTGGTGGGGAACCAAAGGATGCATTTCTCAAACAAATAGAAAAGGAATTTGGTTCATATCAAGGTTTTAAGGAATTGTTTGAGACTACCGCTAAGAATAGATTTGGAAGTGGATGGGCATGGTTAGTTGTGGATGATGAGAAGCGATTGAAGGTCTATAGCACAGCAAATCAGGACTCGCCAATTCTCCAAGGACATATCCCAATTTTTGGCCTTGATGTATGGGAACATGCATATTATTTAAAGTACCAAAATAGACGGGCAGAGTATATAACTGCATTTTGGAATGTTATCCGATGGGATAAAGTATATGAGTTTTGGGAAAAAGCTGTGAAGTAGAGTTATAGAAACTTTTTAACAAAGTCTTCGATTGCTTTAAATACGAGTTCCTTGTCATAATCCCAAAATATTACATGGTCTGAATCTTGTAGCCATAATATTTGTTTATCTTTTGATTTTATCTTAGCATATATTTCCTCAACTGCCTTAGGACACGCCACAGAGTCTTTTATGGAGTGAATTATGAGTACAGGTATTTCGATTTTCTGAATGATTGAGTCTCTACGGGCTCTTTCAGCGAGTTCCATTGCTACTAAACCGGCCTTCGATGGTATCCAATGGTAAGATATGATTTGTTCTGCTACCTCCTTTTTAAAGATAGGCTGTTCAGTAGGAGCGGTAAATACCCACCTCACAAAAGGAGCAAAGATTTTAATCCATTTTTCTGGAGGAAAAATTAATTTTGGATTGAATGTTATGCGATAGTATGGGCTTGCCAAAATTAAGCCATCAAAATTAGTCTTTGCATTTGCAAGAGTTGCTAAAGTCCCCCCCAATGAGTGTCCAAGTACTATGACTTTTTCATAGTTTTTCTTAAGTTTTATAATCTCGTCTATGACCGCATCTAATAAGATGTCGGGAGATATTTTTTCGAAGTCAAAGGATGTTCTTCCGTGTCCAGGGAGAAGGATTGCTCTAACATAAATATTGAGATTATCTGCTAAAAGGTAAGGGAGTCTTTCGAAATTATTGGAGCAACCCGCAAAACCGTGAATTAGAAATAGTGCTACGGGAGATTTGGGATTGCCGAGTGTTAGTGGCTCAGCACCTTTTAAGATATTTGT
>CAZZMK010000147.1:0-3258 GCA_964655185.1 uncultured Nitrospirales bacterium
GTTTTTTTTACCAATAAATGTATTACAAATTATTTTGAGAATTTTATTATTCAGTCTAATATTTTTGGTGGTTGCTCCGAATGCTTTCTCCCAGCCTCCCACTCAGCCCGCTTTACAAAATCCCCTTGGCGTCGATATAGTGGGCTCAGCCGAAAGAGCAATTGCTCCTGAAAATTTATCAACAACTCTAACTTTAGTTTTTCTTATTACTGCGATATCATTAGCACCTGCTTTTCTTGTTTTAACCACTTCTTTTACTAGAATTGTCGTCGTTTTGGCATTTTTGAGGCAGGCTCTTGCTACCCAGCAAACACCTCCTAATCAAGTATTAGTGGGGCTTGCTTTGTTTTTAACTTTATTTATTATGATGCCTACCTATGAAAGGGTAAATAGGGAAGCAATTCAGCCTTATATTAGGGGAGAGGTGAGTCAAAGAGAAGCATTTGAGCGTGCATTAGTTCCTATTAGAGAGTTTATGTTTAAGCAGGTGAGACCACAAGAATTAAAGATGATGATGGAAATTTCGGGACGGGGTAGGCCTAATACTCCTGATGATGTTCCTACTCATGTTTTAATTCCAGCGTTTGTGTTAAGTGAGTTAAAAACCGCGTTTATGATAGGGTTTATTTTGTATATCCCCTTTTTGATTATTGATATGGTAGTCGCAAGTACATTGATGGCTATGGGTATGATGATGTTACCGCCCATATTTGTTTCGCTCCCTTTCAAATTAATTTTGTTTGTATTAGTAGATGGCTGGAATCTCGTTGTGGGCAATTTAGTTCGGAGTTTTCAGTAGTATATGGATTTAGGCAAAGTTGTGAAGGCATTGGTATTTCTTGGAGTAATAATATTTCTAGGGCCGATAATTTTGAGTCTTCTACCTGCATCTCTTACTATGGAAGGTATTGTGGACAAATTTAGTAAGTCAGGATTTCAGGTTGAAAGTCTTACATTTGTTGACCCTCCTACCAATGAGTCTGTTAGGCAGGTTTCGTTTTATATTCAAGGGGCGTGGGTTAATATTTATGAATATGATAATGAAGGAGCGATAGCGAAATATGCGGAGATGTACAAAAAGGACCCTGGTACTGCAATTGTAGAGGCTTGGGGACTTGCCCAAGCGCTTGGGGCGGCTCCTTCTAAAAATAAACCTGAGCGCGTAGCAAGGAAAAAGAAATTCCTTTTGGTTGTGCAGGGAGAGGATACTGCCCTTCTTAATGAGATAGTAACTTTTTTTGAGAACCTATGATAATAGTTATTCGTTCTCTTCCGTTTTGGATTTTTCGTATGCAGAGATAATTTCTTTTGCTATGTATTCTGGAACTTCGTCGTAGTGGCTGAACTTGAGGTCAAATGTACCTCTTCCACCTGTCATACTCCGAAGGTCGGTAGCATACCTAAGTATTTCTGCCTCAGGTACAAGTGCTCTTATTTTTTGTAAGCCTCCACCTATAGGCTCCATTCCCAAAATTCTTCCTCGTCTGCTGTTGAGGTCACCAGTTATATCACCCATAAATTCTTCTGGGACTATCACGGTAATTTCCATAATTGGCTCGAGCAAGCAAGGATTTGCTTCTCTGACACCTTTTTGGATTGCAAGTGATGCGGCAATTTTGAATGCAAGTTCAGAGGAATCGACTGGGTGGTATGAACCGAAGAATAATTCTACTACTATATCTATTACAGGGTGTCCTGATATTACACCTTTAGCCAATGCTTCTTGACATCCTTTATCAACGGCGGGGATATACTGTTTTGGTACGACACCACCAACTATGCTGTCGATGAACTTGTAGCCTGCACCTCGTTCATTAGGGGAAATTCTTAAGTGCACATCGCCATATTGGCCATGTCCACCTGTTTGTTTCTTATATTTACCTTGCACTTCAGCCTTACCTCTGACTGTTTCTTTGTAGGCTACTTTTGGAAGGCGTGTTTCTGCTTCTACATTGTATTTTCTTTTCATTCGGTTGAGAAGAATGTCTATTTGTAAGTCTCCCATTCCGCGGATAACGTGCTCACCTGTTTCAGGGTCTCTATAGTGGGTGAAAGTTGGGTCTTCTTCTGCCATTCTATTAAGTGCCTCTCCAATTCGGTCTTCGTCATTTCTCGATTTTGGAGAAATTGCCAATTTAACCATAGATTTCGGTAACTCGATAGGTGGCAATTTAATGTCAAAGCCGATGGAGGTTAAAGTATCTCCGAAATGGGTATTTTTAAGTTTAGTCATTGCTGCGAGGTCGCCGGGACCTACTTCTGCTACTTGTTTTTGTTCTTTCCCGAGCATCATTACTATTTTTCCTGAGCGTTCTTTTGTTTGTGTAGTAGCGTTGTAAAATTCTGAATCTGAACGAAGAGTCCCTGAGAAAACTCTGAAGTAGGTGAGATACCCAACATACGGGTCTACCATGGACCTAAACACCTGTGCTACTAATGGGCCGTCAGGGTCGGGTTTGATAGTAACTTGTTCGTTTTGTGAATTTGTACCAATCACCACTCTTTCTAGTGGATTTGGGAAAGAAGTAGCAATGATATCAAGGAGTTCTTCGTGCCCTAAACCCTTTGCTACACTTCCAGCAATAATGGGGATAATTTTACCTGTGCTTATGCCTTTTTGGAGACCTATGTTAAATTCTTCTTCGGAGAGTTCAAAGGTTTCAAGATACTTTTCCATTAATGCTTCATCTGATTCTGCAACAACTTCTACTATTGTTTCTTTAGCCTTTTCTGCTTCTGCACCTAGCACAGAAGTATCGCCTGTAACGATATTAACAACTCCCTTTAGGTTTGAGGCTTCCCCAATAGGCATAACTATGGGAACACAGTGTTTACCGTAAGCGGATTGAATGTTTTCAACAACCTTTTGGAAATTAGTATGTTCTCTATCGAGTTTGTTTACAAATATGGCTCTTGGAATTTTATACTTTTCTGCATATTTCCAAGCCATATCGGTTCCAACCTGAACACCTGTAGTAGCGTCTACCACGATTATTAGGGCATCCAATACTGCAGACGAGGAAGCAAGTTCCCCAATAAAGTCAGTATATCCGGGATGGTCTACTAAATGTATTCTTGTGCCTTTCCAGTCAAAGTGAACTAATTTCATTGTTATTGAACATTTTCTTTCTTTCTCGTCCTCGAGATAATCGCAAACAGTATTTCCGTCTTCGGTTGAGCCTATTCTGTTTGTGACACCAGCGGAGTAAAGAATCCGTTCAATTAACATGGTTTTACCTACACCGCTGTGACCTGCTA
>CAZZMK010000148.1:0-6156 GCA_964655185.1 uncultured Nitrospirales bacterium
TTGTGGGTATGGTAGGCATATTAAATTCCTCTCAGAACTATCCAATTTCGTCGTAGGTATAGACCTGTCATCAGAACTCCTTATCGAAGCAAAAATAAATATTAAAAGCACCATAAACCTCGTGTGTGGAGATGTAAGGTCCCTTCCATTTAAAGAACAATCATTCGACATAGTCCTCAGTTTCTTTACAAGTTTTGGATATTTTTATTCAGACGAAGAAAATTTTCAACATTTGAAAAATTCCGCACAAGTACTTAAAAATGAGGGTATTTTCTTCTTAGACTATCTAAACCCACAAAAAGCAAAAAAACTCTCACGAAAATACGTATCAACTAAATCTTTCGAAAATCTAAAAATTCTAGAAACCAAGTGGTTCGATAGTATTCTTAATAGAATTAATAAAGAAGTCGTTATCAAAACTACCAATGGAGATGTTATAAAATCATATATTGAAACCGTAAAAATTTATGAATTCCACCAGATAAGAGATATGTTAGTAAAGTGCGGAATAGAAATAATAGGTACTTATGGTGATTACTCATTCTCAAAATTTACAGAAAAGGGTCCCAGGCTAATAATTCTTGGTAAAAAACATGGCTAAAAACAAAATATATTATGACTATATAGAATCAAATCCTTCTCTATTACCTTTCTTTACTTCTCTACCAAAGGACTTTCTTACAAAACTCAGAAATAAAGATTTTTTATCAAAATATCTACATAAAAAAACTTCAACTACCCCACAATTCAACATAGTTTCAGGTCAACAACCTGGTATCTTCGGTGGCCCTCTGTACACCTTTTACAAAATAATTGCATTGTCAAAACTCACGAAAATGTTAACAAATGAATTCAAGATAAATGTTAAACCTTACTTTTGGGTTCACTCCTGGGACCATGATTGGGAAGAAGCCTGCTCAATTAACTTCCTAACATACGATTATCAAATTCTATCTGTGATATGCCCTCCTTTTGAAGAAGAAAAGGGCAAATTATTATGTAAAATTAGTTTGGACAAAAAAACCATCCTCTCCCAAATTGAGAAAATCTTTTTGAATATAAAAAACTCCGATTTTACGCCAATATTAAAAGAAAAAATCATAAATATCTTAAATACTTCTTCCAATCTTTCCGAATGGTCATCATTATTGCTCAAATATTTTTTCTCTCATTCCGCAGAAATATCGATATTTGAGCCCCATCAACAGCCAAACTTCGATATATTAACAGAAATCATCTCTATTGCAATTACAAACCATCAAGAACTGTATGAAAAACTGTCAAAAACTACCCTTGAACTTGAAAAACTCAACTACAAACCACAAGTACATAAATCCCCTCAAGATGCGTTCTTTTTCATAGAAGAAAATGGCAAAAGAACTAAAGTCCTTTATCAAAACAGCAACTTCATTTCTGCCCAATCAGGCAAAATATGGACGAAGCATGATTT
The DNA here is from genome assembly GCA_964655185.1 of uncultured Nitrospirales bacterium. Classification (GTDB taxonomy): domain Bacteria; phylum Hydrogenedentota; class Hydrogenedentia; order Hydrogenedentales; family Hydrogenedentaceae; genus Hydrogenedens. The sequence continues at coordinate 1,451 of CAZZMK010000148.1, forward strand.
ACTCAACATACTAAGGTACGAACCCGAAAGATTCACTCCAAATCTCATCACTCGATGTATTTATCAACAAATGTTGCTAAATCCCATAATTTATATTGCAGGTCCGGCTGAAGTTGCTTATTGGGCCCAATTAAAAGATTTGTTTGATACATTTTCACTACCAATGCCGATTATATACCCCAGACCTCGAATTATCCTCCTTCCAACAAAGGTAAAAAAATGGTTAGTAGAATTCGGTATTAATAACTTATCGAACTTGTTTCAAGACGAAAACAATTTCGACCTTACATTGAGTAATTTATTAACATCATCCTCCTCACAAATCATACAAGTAACTGAAAAAGTTCGAGAAGAAGTCAAGGAAAGATTTCTCCCTCGATTATACTCAATCCTCAAGGGAAACTTTTCTTCCATCCAAGAATTCGAAAAAAATTACTCGGATTCAGCAAACAAAATAGTCCACGAGATAGAGAAATTAATAACAAAACTTAGCCGCGCTTCGGCTCAAAAAAATGAGGAGATACAACAAAAAGGAATAAAAATTCGGAATGTATTATTTCCAAACAAAACTTATCAAGAGAGATTTTTTTCTCCAATACCATTCCTTTCAGAATATGGTTTAGAGGTGCTTAAAATAATTGAAGAAACAATAGACATAAAAAAACCTAACTTCCAGGAAGTAGTACTATGATAGGACTTGATGTATTAGCCTTTTCTGCCCATCCAGATGATGTCGAACTCGGTATTGGAGGAACTATAGCAAAATTATCACAGAAGGGCTTAAAAGTGGGTATTGTTGACCTCACCCAAGGTGAAATGAGTTCTCGTGGAACAGTAGAAGAAAGATATATAGAGTCCGTTAATGCAGGCAAAGTTTTAAACGTGCAAATACGAGAAAATCTAAAACTTCCTGACGCAAAAATATCTCCCTGTTGGGAACAAAATTTAGAAGTAATAAAGGCTATAAGAAAATATACACCCAAGGTTATATTTGCGCCGATGAAGGAAGACAAACATCCCGACCATCATAACGCTCACTTTCTTATTAGAGAAGCAAATTACTTTTCAGGACTACACAAAATAGATACAGAACAACCACCCTATAGATGTCAAACCTTAATTTATTACTATCCCTATTATGAAATTACATTTCCAACATTGTTAATTGACATTTCAGATTTTTTTGAAACTAAGTTGTCCTCCCTAAGAGAATACAAATCACAGTTCTTTAATCCCACTTATAATGGACCAGAAACATATATATCCTCAGAGAGATTTTGGAAAAGTGTAGAAGAAAGATGTGCATACTGGGGAAGTAAAATAAATACTGAATATGCAGAGGCTTTGTATCTAATTGAGCCAGTTAACATTGAGATGTTAGGTTTATTAATATGAAAAATAAAATAGAAAAACTTAAGATAGGTATGAGTTGCCACGCATCACTCGGTGGAAGTGGCGTGGTCGCCACTGAACTCGGTATAGCCTTAGCAAAAAGAGGACACGAAGTCCATTTTGTTACTCACCAAATCCCCTACAGATTGCGCGATATGCCCGAAAGAGTTTACTGCCACGTAGTAGACCCTATTGACTACCCTGTGCTTGCCGAATCGCCATATTTTCTTGCAATTGCCTCCCGAATTTGCGAAGTAGTCGAAGAGCATGGTGTCAAACTATGGCATGCTCACTATGCTATCCCTCACGCTATGATTGCACTTCTTGCAAAAAACATACTTCCTACAGAACATAAGTTCTGCCTTATTACCACTCTTCACGGCACAGATATTACAATAGTCGGCGCTGACCCCTCCCTATTCAGGATAACTAAATATGCTATGGAACAAAGTTGCGCAGTAACAGCAGTCTCAGATTGGTTGAAAGAACAAACAATAAAAGAGTTTCAACTATCCAAACCTGTTGAGAGAATTTACAATTTCATTGACACCTCGAGATATCTGCCAGTACACCGGAAAGGAAAAAAACTCATTCCTTCTTCCATCCTACAAAACCTAAATAAGGATACGAAAATAATAATGCACACCTCGAATTTCAGAGCAGTAAAGAGAGTTACTGACGTAATTAGGATATTTTCAAAAGTAATTGAGAAAATTGACGCAATACTTCTAATGGTAGGTGAGGGCCCAGAAAAACCTGCATCTGTAAGCGTTGCTCGTCAATTAAAGGTCCTCGATAGAGTAAGATATCTTGGAAGTTATCCGCAAATAGAAGAACTACTAAAGATTGCTGATGTCGTAATTCAGCCAAGCGAGTATGAAAGTTTCAGTATGTCTGCACTCGAGGCAATGGCAATGGGTATTCCAGTCATCGGTACAAAAAGCGGCGGTATTACAGAGGTCGTATTAGATGGAGTTACAGGCTTTCTATGTGAAGTAGGTGACATCGACACTATGGCATCCCATACCATTGAAATTCTAACCAATCCCAGACTTAGGAGAGAACTATCTAAAAACGCTAGAAAGCATGTAAAAAACAACTTCTCAGTGGAAAAAATTGTGCCTCTATACGAAAAACTATACATGGAAACACTTCAAAAACACCACCAAAATAATATCAACTAAATAAAGATTATAAAAGGGCAGACTATGAATAATCGCAATCTAATAAAAGTAGGGATATTCTATGACGGCAATTTCTTTCATACTAATAGTTCATACTACAAAAATATTCACAACATAAAAAGTTGGATATCTATAAAAGGTTTTCACGATTTTATAAAGGAGCAAATAGCAGACTTCGAAAAAATCGATAAAAAACTTATTCAGATTATAACTGCCCACTACTTTCGTGGTAGATTAACCGCAAAAGAAGCATATAACGAAAATAAACTCTACCCTGAAAGGGTACTTGAAGATATATTGTTGTCCGAGGGTGTTGTAACCCACTCATTATTAGTTAGAAAAGGTCCTGGAGGTAGAAAAGAAAAAGGCGTAGATGTTTGGCTTGCCCTCGAAGCATACGAACAGGTTATAAACAAAAGATTAGATTATCTGGTCCTAATTGCAGGTGATGGAGACTTTGTCCCATTGGTAAAAAAAGTTCAATCAGTGGGAACTAAAGTTTTATTGATAGGATGGAACTTTGAATATATAGATGAAAATGGAGAACAAAGAAAACAATCTACATCTGCTGAATTAATATCCTCAGCGATGTACTTTGTAGAGATGTCTGAGATTATAGAAAACGGACTAACTATCAATGATGAACAGATCTTAAAATTATTCTTTGATATTTCGGAAGATGAAATTGACATGACATCCAGACTATATACTGGCAAAATCACTACCGTAAAACCCTCGGGCTCTAATTTCTACGGATTCATAGAAAGTGAACAACTTCATACTTCTGACATATTCTTCCACTTCTCTAACATAAAAAATATATCGCACTTCAATTATAAACCTGAAGAACTCGTGGGCAAAGCAGTCAAATTCCAAGTGGAAGAAGGACAAAAGGGCCACAAATACCACGCTTTTGCTGTTTACTTATTAAAATCTGATGGAGAGAAAAAAACTAACAACCTCCAAACACCTTATTAGGAGTTGTACTCCCTTAAGTAAATCTTTTAACCAACTAATTTATTTAGCCAGGGTAGTTCCTCCTTTCTCTCAATCATCATACCCTTAGGAGGATGCCATCTCTCGTTATCGGGTGTTATTGAAACCCAGTCATACTCGCCTGTGGATGGAAACAATGTATATAGTTTTCCACCTTTAGGCACCAAGTCGGCACCATAACCACCTAAACCCGTCGCCCTACCATAAATCAAATCGATACCTTTATATACTCCAGAGTAGTCATTTACATGGTCGTGTCCACAAATGCAAGCCTTCAATCCCGGCACTTTACTTATTACATCAAAAGCGGAACCTTCTTCTTTCTCATAACAAACCCTCTCAAATTTAACTCCGGATGCTATCTTTTCTTCCCATATAGTGTGGTACTGGTAAATAGGTATATGGCATGCGAGAAATACGGGCGTTGTATTATCCATATTCTTTTCAATCCATCCACTTAACCATTTCTTCTGTTCATCTAAAAAACCATAATTGTTTGTATTTATACATAATATCCGCCACAAAGACTTACCTGTCTCATCATTGATAACTACTTCATAGTTGCCATATTCCCGTCCACCTCTATACATCGAATGTTTACCACTCGCAAGCAAATCGTGCCCCTTCGAGTAATCGGAGAGCATATCATGGTTACCCCAAGTATATAACCAAGGTACTCCTAACGTTCCAAAAAACTCCACCGCTCCCTCTAAGAAAGATAGCCCCTTGCCAAAGGGATTTTCAGCCCATGTATCTCCTGTAATTGCCAGCAAGTGGGGCTCTGTTAAATCAACTAACTTTCTCATAATATCTTTCGATGTTTCGTCTTCTTTTCTCCCCTTTCTTAAAGGATTAAAATGAATATCAGTAAACTGCAAAAGTTTAATTGACTCTACTTTCCCACTTAATTTCAGTTCAAATACCGTCTCCTTAAATGTCTCCGATACTTGCATTCCTACAGGTATAAATTCTTTCTTCTTCTCCGCAGAAAAACTTTTTCTAGAAAGTATTAACCCTGAACCCAATGCAAAAATACTCCTTGACAAAAAACCTCTCCTTGTAATTCTTGATTTTTTCATAATATTACCCTCTCACATATAATATTAATATCAGACACTGATACTCAAAAATCCT
>CAZZMK010000149.1:0-10286 GCA_964655185.1 uncultured Nitrospirales bacterium
ATTCACAGAATTTATTCACCGGACGGAACAATCCTCCTGCTTCGCAACTTAAAATCTCCACCAGCATTTTCATCGATAAGCGAAATAAAAAAATGGGTGCATATAAATCACAATTTAGTCAAAGACTTGTTACCGGAAATAGATATTGTTGTTGTAGAAAATCATTCTCCTCCACCTTTACCCGCTTTACTTACCGACCTCTCTATGCACATACCGCCTTATTTCGTTCAAGGAAATGGTGTTTCGGGATTCTTTGAAGATGTTGAGAACTACCTTTACGAGACGAATAAAATCAAGAATGTCCCTTCTGAGTTCAACGCGATATTTGACGTCAGCAAATTTAATAACTTTAACTACAATGGCATTTTCCAACATCTACTCTCCAAGTTAGAACGGGCTACAATTCAATCAGAAAAAACAGCGACATTTGCCTCTCTAACAGGTGCGGTATACCCTGAGAAATTGCTTGCAAATTTATGGGCTAATGTAATGATTTCATCACATCCCGACTTTTTCAAACAAGAATTAATTCCTCAAGACTTACTGCTTCTGTACACAAATTTGCTCCACCAATTGGATAAAGCAGAGAATTTGAAAATTGATTCGCTAAAAAAAGTAGCAGAAAACATTAATACACTTGCATACAGTCCTATCCCTAATAGAGAACCTATTCCAATTCTCGTGTTCAATACTAATTCCTTTTCTACTTCAAACAGGGTGTTTATAGATTTAAGTAAATACGACGGCAATTTCCCCGACGGCAGACTGTTTACTACTAATGGTGAGGCAGTACCTTTCCTTGTTAATGTAAAGCAACGGAAATACTCATCAATCCCACATAGAGTACTCGAATTTGTGTGTGAATCGGCTCCACCATTAGGTACAAAACTATATTTGTGGGTACCAGATAACTATATCCCGACTGAGGCTGTGGCAGATGATTTATATATAGAAAATGATTTGCTACTGATTAAATATGATAGTAGTGGGAACATTACTGAGATAAAAAATAAAGCGAACAGAAATACAATAAATCTAACTGGAGATGGCTTTGACACCCTCGGAATTATGACTTCCAACCTCGATGATTTTCAACCTTTAACTGAGGTGCCTGTATCAATCAAAACATATAAGTCAGACTTAAGACAGCGTATAGAAATTCAGTTCGTTACGCAGTGGGGTAGCCTTATAAAAGAATACTGCATATATAACAAACTGCCTTACATATACTGCTCCTACAAACTCAAAATTGAGGGTGACCAATCTTCAGATAAAGTTATCCTCGCTACCAAATTTAGTTCGAATGTCGTAAACCAAAACGGATTTGTCGGTTACTCCTTATTCGGTGCACATATAAATCTTGAGAAAACCCAACCCATACCTATTTGTAGGTTTATTTTCACGGGTGGAACAAAATTAATAAATACCAAATCAAAAGGCTCGCATCTAATCTCCGAGTTTACGATTATTAAAACCACCGATACAATTGATTTCTCACCACTGCGAAGTTCAATGTGGCGAATGTGTATACCCTCGAGAGAAATTGTGATTGACACGAATAACACTTCATCATCAATTGATTTGCCTAACAATTCCTTCCTAATCTGGGCGGGCTCATTAAAAGACTTAGTCAAAGCAGATAATATATTAAAACTCAAACTTAATGACGAATTACAAAAAGAGTTAAAAAATAGAGAAGAATTAGGAAGTGTATTCTTGGCATCCTGTGATAAAGGAAACAAATTATTAGGTTTTGTAGCAAATGACCAATCCAAAATATACTACCTGATGAATGACTTTACTAACATGCTTGCAAAATATTCAGAGTTCTACATTGCAGATTCGCTTGTAGATGTAGAACATGATGAACACAACGCAGGGATATTATTGCTTTTCGACGGAACAAAATTCGCAAAAATAAGCAAAAAAGGCGAATTGTTAATAATTCACGGAGTTTGCGAACCTCAACCTTTCCTATCACCTTTAGTATCATCTGCAGTCGACTTTTGCATATTGCCTTTCCCTAAAGAACGCGATGAGACTGAAATGTTAAGGATGGCTTACGAAGAACCATTATCTGGAATCATAACTAAATCTCACGGAGGGCAATGGCTACCTAATACAAGTTTCTTAGACATCGCCTCCGACAGAGCACTTATACTTTCCATCAAACCTATCGGAGTAAGTCATCCATTCGTTCAAGAAGAATCCCCAAATCCAATAGCCTTCTGCACATTTAGAATAGCATCCGTATCGAGTGAGCCAACAAATATAAAACTTGCAAGTTCATTAGAAATAAAAAACACTGCTATTATAGGGCTAAATGAAGGTAGCATAAGCAAATCTATTGTACCTGAGCAGGAAATTACTTTAAGCCCTTGGGAAATTAACACAATCAGGCTTGCTTTTGAAAAAGTGAGGTCAGGGAAAAGCATAACTAATCCATCTCCCGTGTCTACAAACAATCAGGAGTTAGCATTACTGGAGGATATTTTCCACCCACTTACTGAAACTTCTCCTATCTCACTCGGAGTAAAATGCAATCAATATGCAACATCTTCCAAGGTTGAAGTAACTGTATCTAATCTATCTGCTTTTGATGAAGTAACTGGAAGGGCTTTTGTAGAAGCAAGGAAGGAAGACTCTATAGGTCCCACTGAAATTAACTATATATTACCGCCACTCACTACAGTCCAACATTTCCTTAATTACACCCCGTCAAGCCCCTCTGAAAAAACTTATATCCGTGTGTGGACAGAAGCAAATGGTTATCGAATTTCTAACTACCTCGGAATTGAACAATTCCCCTGTGAGGTGAGTATTTCGAGAGAAGGGAATAAACTGATGGTGAATGTAGAAAATAAAATACCCATAACCACAAGTGGCTATGTATTATGCATTGTCCCTGATTATGAATCTATGAAATACAACCATCCCAGTTTAGCAAAGATAACGCCCGAATACATCAACTTTGAATTGCCACCCCAAGCAAAACAAACACTTACCTTTTCATTCCTCGATGACCTCGAGTTAAAAAACATCATCATCTATATCAGAGCAAATAACACCCAGAAAATCATCATCCCCGAATAGCAATTCACCATTAACAACAAAGTTTCAATTATACCCCGGTATGGCCAAATCCACCGCTTCCTCTTTCACTTTGAGGGAGTTCTGCCACAACTTCCCACTCTACTTTCACAACAGGTGAGATTATTAACTGGGCAATTCTATCTCCACGCTTGACTACAAATGGACTCTCGCCAAGGTTAATTAAAATTACTTGAATCTCTCCCCTATAGTCTGAATCAATTGTACCTGGTGAATTTAGCAACCCGATACCATGTTTTATAGCGAGCCCACTTCTGGGTCTTACCTGCCCTTCAAATCCATCTGGAATTGCAATTCTGATTCCCGTAGGGATAAGTTTTCTTTCGCCAGGCGCAATAACAACATCTTCCTTTACTGCTGAGTACAAATCCATTCCTACTGAACCATCGGTCTTATACTCAGGAAGAGGTAAATCTTCAGTTCCTGGCTCTCGTATTACCTTTACTTTTACTATACCTGCTGAAGGCACGGAAAAATTCTCCACTAAATTCTAATAGCACTTTTTACATTATATTTTCTGGGAGATATATAAACAATAGCGAATTTATCTGGTGTGCAGAATTGCTGGAAAAATTCACAAATATCAACGGGCTTTATTTTTTCAAGTGAGTTAAGATACTCATCTACAGACAACACATCGTCCATATAAAAAATACTACTACCTATTCTCGTAAGATGCGAACTTGCAAACTCCTGAGTCAGCAACCAGTCGCCTATAAGTTCATTCTTGTACTTCTCAAGTACTTCTATAGGAAGAAACTCATTCTTTAGTGTCTTTAACTCTTCACTTGCTAATTCAAGAAGTAGAAGAAAATTATCAGGTGATACGGAACCACCTACTTGAATATATCCGACCTTCCCAAACTGTTCATAATTTGAGTATATGTTGTAAGCGAGCCCCTCCTGTTCACGAATTTTATAGTACAGATACGAATTAGAGCCTCCCGCTAATATGTTTACTGCTACAAAAGCCACATAATTATACTTTCGATTATCAATAACACCAGGGGCAGGAAAACCGAATGAAAAGTGCACTTGACTTACATCTTTCAAAAGGCACTTCGCTCCTGCTTTAAACTTAGGGCCATAGATTTTCTTCTTCGAAATGTTTGAAGTTGCTTCATAGTTGCCAAAATACTTTTCTGCTTCCTTCATCAAGTAATTTTCATCTATATTTCCCACTACTACAATAATAATTTCACCAGAACAATACCATTTCTTATAGAATCTTAGAAGGTCGTTCCTGCTAACTTTACTCACAGAATCCGCCGTTCCTAAAATTGGTTTGCCGAGAGGATTTCTCTCCCAAACGAAGTAGTTAAACAGATCAAAAACGAGTTCCTCTGGCGTATCTTCGAGTAAGGCTATTTCTTCAATTACAACCTTCTTCTCCTTCTCGATATTTTCAGGTTCGAATGTTGCATTGTTCAAAATATCAGAAAGTATATCGAGAGCTTCCGATAAGTATTCCGGAAGCACTGTGACTTGGACATAAGTAAGTTCTTCCGATGTTGAAGCATTTATCTTTCCCCCTTTCGATTCAATTGCGGTGAAAATTTCTCTATTTGTCCGTGTTTCCGTCCCTTTGAATATCAAATGTTCAGTTAAATGTGCTACTCCCTCTTTGCCACGCGGGTCGCAAACAGAACCGCCAGGTATCCATACTCCGATATTAACTGAAAAGATATAAGGGATATGCTTTAGAAAGAATCGGTACTTCTCACCTACTGTGAAAGAATGCAATTTATCCTCAAAATAAGGTCTTAAGAAATGTTTACGACGATATGTCTTCTTCATCTTACCTGCTCTTTTTATACTCTAAAAAGGTAAGAAATTATCTGAAATGTCCCCGGGGACCACGTGGGTTATGAGGATTTCCCGGATTTCGAGGTCTTCCATTAAATCGAGGTGACTGCGGTCTTTCAGGTCTTGGGTCAGCGGGGATTCGCCCAAGTTCTTTATCTGCTTGGACCTTAGAAAGGTTAATTCTTCCCAACTTATCTATCTCGACAACCTTCACATCTACTTCATCGCCCACTTTTACTTCGTCTTTGATATCCCTAACTCTATAAGGTGCAAGTTCTGAGATATGAATCATTCCCTCTTTATTACCTCTCAGGTTCACGATCGCTCCAAAGTCCATAATTCGCGTAACGGTTCCATGATATATCTTGCCAACCTCAATATCCGCGGTAATATCTTCTATCATTTCAATTGCTTTATCTGCTGATTCCTTATCATCTGCAGCGATAAGAACTGTTCCATCAGTCTGTATAGTAATTTCGGTATTCGTCTTTAGTTGAATCTCACGGATGACCTTACCTCCTGGACCTATAACTTCTCTAATCTTGTCGGGGTCTATCTTAATAGTAAAGATTCGAGGTGCATAAGGTGATATATCAGGTCTTGGCTTGGCTATTACCGCCTCCATTTTATCAAGTATAAACATTCGGGCTTCTTTTGCCTGTTGAAGAGCCTTCTCCATTACTTCTCTGGGTACCCCCTTAATCTTGGTATCCATTTGGAATGCTGTTATACCATCTCTCGTGCCACAAACCTTGAAATCCATATCACCTAAATGGTCTTCATCACCCAAGATGTCTGTTAATACCCTAAACTCATCTCCTTCCTTAATCAATCCCATAGCAATCCCTGCAACATGTGTCCTTATTGGAACACCTGCATCCATCAGACTGAGTGAGCCACCACACACAGTAGCCATAGAACTCGAGCCATTGCTCTCAGTTATATCAGATACAACCCTAATCACATAAGGGAAGCACACAGAGGGGTCCAACACCAATGTTGGGTCATATGGGTCGAAAGGAAGCACACTTAACAATGCACGCTCTGCAAGTTTCCCATGTCCAACTTCTCTACGCCCAGGTGCACCTAATTTACCAACTTCGCCTACAGACCAAGGTGGGAAATTATAATGTAGGAAAAATCTACTGAATGTATCACCTGTAAGTTCATCTAACTTCTGCTCATCCTGAGCCGTCCCGAGTGTAGTAGTGACAAGTGCTTGTGTTTCACCACGGGTAAACAAAGCAGAGCCGTGCGCTCGAGGTAAAATACCTACTTCAATTTCAATAGGGCGAATATCGGTTAATCCTCTCCCATCTACTCTTTTGTTCTCCTTTATTACCTTCTCTCGAAGCGTCGCTTTTACTACTTCCTCAAAATCTTCTTTTATCTGCTCTTTAAATTGTTCTACCTTCTCCTCGCCATACTTCTCTTTCAAATAACTTTCCAACTGCTCCTCTAATTGAGCCACTGCATTTCTACGAACTTGTTTAGCAGGTTGGAAAAGAGCCTGCTCAATTTTATCCGCTAACCAGTTTTTAATTTCCTGGTGTAATTCTATGTCTTTCTGAGGCTCTTCTACCTTTACCTTCTCTTTACCACACTTCTCACGAAGTTCTTCAATAGCAACTACAATCCTTTTTATCCACTCATGACCAAACTCCATAGCAGAGAGCATAATTTGTTCGGATACTTCCTTCGCCATTCCCTCCACCATACATATCGCATCTTTAGTCCCCGCTATTACGAGGTCGAGCAAACTATCCTTCATCTGAGGTATTTCAGGATTTACTACAAAATTCCCATCTATATACCCAACCCTAACTGCACCAATAGGCTCTAAAAAAGGTATAGGCGAAATATGTAGAGCGGCTGATGCAGCGTTTATAGACAATACATCCGGGTCGTGAATATTATCAGCAGAAAGAACCGTCTGGCAAACCTGCACTTCATTTTTAAAGTACTTTGGGAAAAGTGGCCTTATCGGCCTGTCAGTAAGTCTCGAAACTAACACCTCTCTTTCTGATGGCTTGGCTTCACGCCGATAAAAATTGCCCGGAATCTGTCCCACTGAGTAGAACTTTTCCCTATAATCAACTGTAAGGGGGAAAAAATCTACATCGGGCTTCTGATTGGGGTCAAAGCAAGCGGTAGATAATACTATCGTATCACCGCATTTGCATAAAACTGAACCGTGTGCTTGTTTTGCTACCCGCCCCGTTTCAAATTCTAATAATTTAGACCCTACACTAACTGTAACTCTTTCTTGCATAATTTGATTTTCTTCTAATGTTATATCCTACTACGATTATTTACGCAGGTTAAGTTTTTCTAATATTGTTTGATACCTACTAAAATCCGTTCTCTTTAAGTACGCTAAAAGAGAACGTCTTTTTCCTACCATCTGGAGCAAACCACGCCTGCTTGCAAAATCCTTTTTATGAGTTTTCAGGTGCTCGGTCAACTCCTGAATTCTTCGAGTTAATATAGCAATTTGAACCTCGGGAGAACCTGTATCCCCAGGTGTTCTACCAAATTGCTTGATTAACTCCTGTTTTTCTTCCTTAGTTAACGCCATTTTTCTATCCTCCTTACAAATTCGCCTGGACCGTAGAGAGGACCCCTTTTGTCCCTCTCCACAGTCCAGGTATTGATCTAATATCATTATACAATATTTATTGCTAAATAGTAAAATCTTGAAAATCGAATAGATGAATGAAACTTACGCCTTGTTATCGAGAACTGCTATTCCTGGTAGAATTAACCCTTCGAGCATTTCGAGAGATGCCCCGCCACCTGTAGAGACATGGGACATCTTGTCCTCGAGTCCGAATTCCTCTATCGCAGTAGCGGTATCTCCACCACCTACAACACTTACGATATCACTATTAGCAAGGGTCTCTGCAAGGGCACGAGAACCCTTTGCAAATGGTGCCATCTCAAATACACCTACGGGTCCATTCCACACCACCATCTTGGCTTTGCGGATTTCATTACAGTATTTCTCAATAGTCTTAGGACCAATATCCATACCCATCCAACCAGGTTCAATCCCCGTAGCAGGAACCACTTTTGTCTCCGCATCCTCTGCAAATTTATCGGCTACAACAAGGTCTTCAGGAAGAAGTAGAGGAATGCCTTTCTCTTTTGCTTTCTCCATTGCTTTCTTTGCTACTTCGATACCTTCATTATCAAGAATAGATGCACCAATCTCGTAGCCTAACGCTTTAAGAAATGTATAAGACATACCTCCACCTATTAACATCACATCCACAAGATTAAGCAGATTCTCTATTACCTTAATCTTGTCATTAACTTTCTTACCACCGAGAATAGCCAATAAAGGCCTGTCCGGGTTGTGCAACACCCGTGAGAAGTACTCAATCTCCTTAGCCAAGCAAAAGCCAGCCACGGCGGGTTTCCCTTCTTCTTTCATTGCACGCGCCACACCTTCAGTAGATGCGTGGGCTCTATGAACTGAACCGAAGGCATCACTGACATATATATCCCCAAGTTTCGCTAACTTCTTCGACAATTCAGGGTCGTTTTGCTCTTCGCCAGGCTCAAATCTTGTATTCTCCAGCATTATCACATCACCAGGTTTCATATTATTGACCGCTTCTTCCACTTCAGGACCTACTACTTGGTCCATCTTCTTCACCTTCACGCCCAACAACTCGCCTAAACGCTCTGCCACCTTATCCATCTTAAGATTTTTCAAGCCTTCAGTATTGCCTTTCTTAATATAATCCTTAGGTCTACCTAAATGAGACATAAGGATAAGCATTCCCCCATTATCAAGCACATACTTTATACTCGGCAGAGCGGACTTGATTCGCTTATCATTCCTGACTGTCCCATCATCATTAAGCGGGACATTGAAATCTACCCTCATCAATACCCGCTTACCTCGGACATCCACATCATTTAATGTCTTTTTATTCATATTACCAGTCCCTTATTTTCAATGTTATTTGAATTTCAAGTATTTAAGGCTACTAAATTACTTTTAGTATCCGAGTTTATCCATTAGTTTAAGCAAATCTACACAGCGATTGGAATATCCGAACTCGTTATCATACCAAGACACTACCTTTACGAAGTTATCTTTCTCCTTCTTCTTGTCGGTAGATATCATGGTGCTTAAGGCATCAAATATGCTGGAGTGTGGATTACCAATTATGTCACAAGACACAATTGGGTCTTCAGTATATTGAAGGATTCCTTTAAGATAGGTATCAGCCGCTTCTTTCATAGCCTTATTCACATCGTCCTTGGTAACTTCAGTCTTAAGTTCTGCCACAAGGTCAACTACTGAACCGTCAATTACCGGCACTCTCAAAGCAAAGCCATCAAGTTTACCATTCAATTCGGGCAATACCTTGCCTACAGCCCGAGCCGCACCTGTAGTGGTTGGGATAATAGCATTTGCAGCCGCCCTTGCTCTGCGGAGGTCCTTATGAGGCATATCAAGCACCCTCTGGTCATTCGTATAAGCGTGCACCGTAGTCATATACCCACGAACAATACCGAACTTCTCGTGCAAAACCTTAGCAACCGGTGCAAGGCAGTTCGTAGTGCAACTAGCGTTGGAAACAATCTGCACATCCTTTGTAAGCGTATTATCGTTTACGCCCATCACTATAATTGCTATATCTTTCGCAGAATTGAAAAGGTCCATCAATTCCTTATCTGCCTTATCTTTTTCAGAAATTTCCTTATCATCCTTCGGTGGAACTGTCAAAAGAACTTTCTTTGCACCTGCCTTAATATGCTTTAAGCAATCTAATTTGGAAGCAAATTTGCCTGTAGATTCCACTACGATGTCAGCACCTAACTCTTTCCATTTCAATTGAGCAGGGTCACTAATTGCTGTTACAGGATACTGTTTACCATTGACGACAATAGCATCACTGGTTGAACTAACTTCTCCATCAAACACACCAAATACACTATCATACTTAAGTAGATATGCTAATGTCTTCGCATCAGTAATATCATTAATTCCGGCCACCTCAAAAGCAGGGTCCTTAACCAAAAGTTTAAATACTGTGCGTCCAATTCTTCCAAATCCGTTGATACCTACCTTAATTGCCATAACTCAACCCTTTCTCTGTTTCATGGTTTCAATTGTTAAAACAACTTTATACAACACACAACTTTTCGCTTCTCAAGAATTGGCTTTATTTTACCAGATATAAGATATTAACTTCAATTAGAATAGTTTTTATAGTTTTTATGTTTTTATATTTTACATAAATTGATCACCTATAGGACATAGGTAACAAGTATATATAATCATCGGGCGAGTTTTTCATTAATCACCTCTTTTCCAAGCCTCTGTTGGATATATTCTATTGTAGGGGCGA
>CAZZMK010000150.1:0-2700 GCA_964655185.1 uncultured Nitrospirales bacterium
GGATAACATTAGTACATATAATATCACCCTCTATCAAGAAAGGATACTAAGAGGGATAAATTATGGAGCAAAAAACACGAAAAAACTTAAAAATTGACTTTATCTTTTGGACTTTCATATTTCCTATCGGTACCATTTTAAGATTATTTAGGTTAGGTCACTTTAGCCTTTGGTACGACGAATGTGCCTCAATCCAACTAACCACATTGGTAGATAGACACTTAAGTTTTTTTTCCCCCTCATTAAATAACGAGCCTCCTGCAAATATAATTTTGACATTTCTATGGCTGAAATTTCTTGACCTAATAAGATTTTGGGAAAAGTTCTCAGAATGGGATGACTTTGCTATTCGTTTACTCCCTTGTTTCTGGGGCATTCTAAGTATATTGCTTTTCTATAAAATTACTAAAAAAGTGTTCAATAACTCTGTTGCTACTCTTGTGGCTACATTCATTTTTGCTATATCCCCTTTTCAAATTTACTATGCTCAAGAACTTCGCATCTACTCCTTTTATGTGTTCCTAAACTTAATTGGCTTTCTTTGTATATTAAACATTTTAGAGAAAAATTCCACAAAGTATTGGGTTGGTTTAGGATTTGTGTTTGTAATTCTACTTTATAGTCACTTCTTTAGTGGATGGATAATTTTAATAACTAACCTTTTCCTATTGTTAGTAATCATATTAGAACTTAACTGGGATATGTTTAAGAAGTGGTTTTGGACAAATTTTATTGCATTTATTCTTGTTCTTCCCTCCCTATATATTTTCTGGCATTTTTATATAAGCCTTACTAAAATAAAATATCAATGGTATCCCCATCCCACCCTTAAAACAAGTTTCATTACCTGGAAAAATTTATTTGCAGGGTATACTGATAGAGTAGAAGTTTACTGGATTGTGTTTATTATTTCCGTATTGCTTTTCTTATATGGTGTGTGGTGCTTAAGAGAAAAAAAATATTATGCTCTCTATATTATTTTTATGGCTATCTTGCCAATTTGGGGGAATGTGGTCTATTGGGCTCTAAAACACCACTCATTTTATGAACACAGACACTTCATCTTCTCGGGTGTAGTCGCGACATTTGCAGTAGGATATGGATTAGCATCGATAGGTAACCGACCCCTCCGTTACGGGATGACTGCTATATTCATTGGATGTACTTTTATATGTTTGTTTGATTACTACAACGGCAGACTTCATCCTGTGGACACACATAGACTGGGTGTGTATCAAAAAATTGATTTCAGAAACTTAGCCAGATACATAAAAACAAACTTTAAAGAGGGTGACTTAGTTGGTCATTACGGCTATTCTTTAAGCCCCACAATTAGATATTACTTCCAGGGATTTCCCAATTCTGGATTAGCCCCCAGCGAATTCGACATCCAGGCAGTTATTGATGCTTACGGTACTCCGACACTATTAGCACGTCATGGTCTTCTCCCTACAGTTATTGAAGAGGCTACGAAAAATTACAAAAGAGTATGGTTCGTAGAATCTACAGGTACTACATTTGAATACAAACCCCGTACTGAACTTGTAAAAGAATGGTTAAACCATCATGGAACTATAATAGAAGTAAAAGATTTTGAAGGGCTAAGAGTTACCCTTTACGAACTAAATAGAAAAGACCCCGAAATAAAATAACAGAGATAGGGAACTTATTAGTATATGTCCTACCGTAGATAAAAAGAGAAAAGTTTTGCTTCTCTTATATCAACCGGAGGTCCTGAAGGACCTTTTCTAATTTCTTATATTGTGGTTCACTCATTGGAACAAGTGGAAGTCTGAGCACATTTTTAATCATACCCATTCTTGCTAATGCCGCCTTTACTGGCATTGGGTTTGTCTCGTAGAAAAGTGCTTTGAAAAGTGGGAAAAGTTTATAATGAATTTCTCTCGCTTCTGAATATTTCCCTTCGAGGGCAAGAGAGCACATCTTAGCTAAATCTGTAGGAATCACATTTGCTGCTACTGATATCACTCCTTTCGCACCAACCGCCATCATCGGCAAAGTAAGACTATCGTCCCCGGATAAGACAGTTATATCGCACAGGGAAAGTATTTGAGAAACCTGGTCAACACTTCCACCCGCTTCTTTGACGCATACTATATTCGGTATCTTGCTCAATTCTGCCACTGTTTCAGCCTCAAGTTTTATTCCTGTCCTACTCGGAACATTGTATAAAATAATTGGTATATCTACCTCTTTAGCAATGGTAGTATAATGGGCAATAAGTCCTGCCTGTGTTGGCTTATTATAATATGGTGTTATAAGCAAAGCAGCATCGCAACCTACTTCCTTGGCAAATTTAGTCAAATCCAATGCTTCCACCGTATTATTGGAACCTGTCCCTCCAATCACTGGGACTCTACCTGCCACCCGTTCAACCACGAACCTTATGCATTCTTTCTGTTCCTCATGCGAAAGTGTAGCCGCCTCACCAGTACATCCACAAGGAAGCAAACCATCTGTTCCATTCTGTAGATGAAAATCCACAAGCCTACCGTAAGCATCAAAATCTACCTCGTAATTTTCCTTGAATGGTGTTACTAATGCTACTATTGAACCCTTAAACATAATCCTCATCCTCAATTAAATTTCTGTTCAAGTTAACTATACTTAATATGCTTCATTTCTATCAACATAAGTATCCCTACTAGCACTATTTTCTACCGTCCCTTCATAATACCT
>CAZZMK010000151.1:0-5737 GCA_964655185.1 uncultured Nitrospirales bacterium
ATTTGAAATAGAGAAGATCAATTGATAAATTAGGGTTGAGAATTTTGCATATAGTGGAGAAAAAATTATATAATTACACAAATTTTTTTGACCCTGGTCGAAGAGGAATATTTTTATTTTTTGGATTTTACATAAAGAAGTATGTAAGAATTAACAGTAGAAAAGGAGTAAGCAGTGAAAAGGACGTATCAGCCTTCGAACATTCGAAGACTTAGAACGCACGGCTTTCGTGCAAGGATGGCTACCCGGTGGGGTAGAGCAGTGTTAAGTAGAAGGCGTAAAAAGGGAAGAAAAGTATTAACAGTATCAGATACTGTAAAGAAGAAACACTAAAATTGAATTAAGGAGGGTAAGTAGAGTTTTGTGCCCGGTATATTTGGCTTCCCAAAGAAATATCGCCTTCGCAAAAAGAAAGAATTTGATTATGTGTTTAAGAATGGGAAGCGGATTTCCGGGCGAGGATTGGTGTGCTACTGGCTTGAGGATGAATCAATGGGCTACAAGTTGGGCATCGTAGTGCCCCGAAAAGTAGGCTGTGCAGTAGTTCGGAATAGAATAAAGAGGTATATAAGAGAGTATTATCGTCTGCACAGGCCATTTTTTAAGAAGGTAGGTGCCCTTATAGTAGTAGCCCGTCCCCAGGTAGGGGAGTGGACTCACAGAGAGATTGATGCAGAACTGGATTCACTGCTTAAGCAGGAAGGGATTCTCGATGGCTAAGATTGCAGTTGGGCTTATAAAATTATATCAATGGTGTATATCACCATTGATAGGGAGACATTGTAGATTTCATCCCAGTTGTTCCAATTACGCCATCGAGGCATTTGCCCGTCATGGATTTGTGAAAGGATTATTTTTGAGCATTTGGAGGATATTAAGGTGTCAGCCTCTATGCGAGGGAGGTTATGACCCTGTTCCTACGGAGTTTAATTTTTTTAGGAAGCGTCAATCTCTTTCGTAGTCTCTCTTCCATAAGGGGAATATCATCTTCAAGTCAGATTATCCTTTTTATGATTGCAACCAGAGATTTGCTTTTATTCTTGGAGATGAAAAGTGTTTAACGATGATGAAAATAAAAAGGTGTTGAGAGACCAAATAATAGGGTTATTGGTGTTAACTGTTCTTGTTATAGTGTGGAGTTATTTTTTTATACCTCCTCCTCCAAAACCCTCTCCCTCTACTACTTCTCCCTTATCAGAAGGTAAGAATGTCGTTTCTAACACTGCGGAGTTGCAATCTGCGCAGGAATTATCTAAACCTCAGGCTACGAAGACGGGGTTAGTTCTACCCTCTACTGAACAGTTGCTTGATGCAGGGATTGAAATTTCTTCTGAAGATATGGTTGGGGAAGACGAAGGATTGGAGGTTAGTTGGGAACATGATAATATTGACATAGTGTTTACTACTGTAGGAGCGAGGGTTAAATACTATAAGGTTTACTTAAAACCGAATAAAACGGATGAGGTTCAACTTGTGCCTGTTTGGAAAGGTGTATCAGACAATGAGGCTGTATATCCTTTTGGGCTTAGGTTTTACGGACTTGGACTTTTGGACCTATTGGATACTAAAGTATGGAAGTTGGTAGAAATAAATCCCAATAAGGTGGTTTTTGAATATACAATTCCTAACTTTTTGAAGATAAATAAGATATTTTCGTTGGGAGAGAAGCCGTACACGATAGATGTGAGTGTAAAGTTTACTAACCTTTCAGGGAAAGATATACCTTTTTCTGGTGGGGAGAAAATAGTTGACCCTGTAATTTCTCTTTTCTGGGGTCCTAATGTAAGTTCTGGAGATGCCAATAAAGGAGTTCAGCAAGCAATTATAATAGAACGAAGTGGACAATTATTACGGTATGTAACTGCTAAGTTAAAGCCGGCTTCTGACCTTACAAAGTTTATAGAAAGAGAGTTTGACATAGACTGGGTGGCTATTCGTAGTGCGTATTTTGTAGTTGCGTTGAAACCAAAGTTCGAAAAACCTCAAGGGTGGATTACAGGTGGGCCAAAACATTTTAGGGTAGGGGTTGGAACTGCGCAATTTTCTCTCAGACCTGGAGAAGAAAAGGAGTTTGTTTTCAGTGCTTATGTAGGTCCTAATAGTGGTCCGTTACTTGCACAAGCGTGGAGTGGGCTTGACCAGGTATGGGAGTTTTTTACTACATTTAAGACAATGGACTGGTTTGCAAAGTTTTTATTGTCTATTCTTAACTTTTTCTATAACTACACTATACCTAATTATGGTGTGGCAATTATCTTACTTACCATTTTGGTACGGGTGGTAGTTTTTCCTCTTACTTGGCATAGTATGGTAAGCATGAAAAAGTTACAAAAGTTAGCACCAGAGATAGAGAAGATAAAGGCAGAAGTAGGAGATAACCAGCAAGAATTACAGAAAAGGATGATGCAATTATACAAAGAGAGAGGTGTAAGTCCGTTTGGCGGATGTTTACCAATGTTTTTGCAACTACCTGTATTTATAGCGTTATATCGGATGTTGTGGAGTGCTATTGAATTAAGGGGTGCTCCGTTCTTACTTTGGATTAATGACCTGTCTCAACCAGATAGAATAATTAATCTACCGTTTTCAATACCTTTTCCCTTTAGTGGAGGAAATCTTGAAAGTTTGAATCTATTGCCAATTCTAATGGGAATTGCGATGTACCTGAGTCAAAAACTTACACCTGGTATGTCCACAGTGCAAACACCTCAACAGAAGATAATGATGAATATTATGCCGATTTTCTTTGTGATTATTTGTTATAACATGGCTTCAGGGCTTAACCTGTACATCCTTGTAAGTACGGTACTTGGTATAGCACAGAATTATATAATTCCCCTAAAAGATGTAGATGTTAGTCCCAAGAAGGTTACTGTTAGCAAGAGACATTTTTATGATATTGCGCAGGAAAAGAAGCGTCAATGGGCTAAAGAACTTAGAAAAGCAAGAAAATCGAAACAAAGGAAAGTTAGTGAGGAAGACGAGGAGTAATTTTGTTTATAGATTAAACCAGTAGAAATGAAGTGCTTAAATAGTTGTTTAAAATGGTAAAATGAAAATGGAGATGGTGTTATGAGGCAAGTAGAAGTGACAGGTGCTACCAGGGAAGAGGCAATCCAAAAGGCATTGGAGATTTTGGGTGTTCCGATAGAAGAGGTGGATAAGATTGAAGTGCTTGATGAAGGTAGTAAGGGTATTTTCGGTATAGGTGCCAGGCCTGTGAAAATCAGGGCTATAGTGGAAAAACTTCCACCTTTAGAAGAGGAACTGAATCGCAAATCTGAAAAAAAGCAGGTAAGAGAACAAACATCCGCGGAAGTTAAACAGAAGAAGGTGTGGAAGAAGAAAGAGAGTAGTATAGATTCTGATAAAAGCACGGTAGAGCATGCGAAGTCTTCAAAGAAAGAATTATCTACAAAGCAGGAGAGAAAGCCTATGCAATCTACTTCGCCAGAATCTACACCGCAAAAAGAGGTAAAGACAGCGGGTCGGATTACCGAGGAGCAAGGTATGGAAGCGGCGTCACTACTTAGAGAACTTTTGAGCAAGATGGGCATAGAGGCTCAAGTGAAATTCGTGCGAACTGCTGAGGGTGTACCAAAATTGGAGATTGAGTCTCAGGATGGTGCTCTGATAATAGGTAGAAAGGGCGGAAACCTTGAGGCAATACAATTTTTGATAAATAGAATATACTTTAAAGCAGAAGAGAATGAGATTGAGGAAAGATTTGTAGTTGATACGGAGAATTATCTTGCGAGAAGAAAGGAAGCATTGAGAGATTTGGCTTTGAGAATAGCAGATAAAGTAAAACGTACCGGTAGGAAAGTGAAGTTGTCCCCAATGCCACCTCATGAAAGAAGGGTTATACATGTTACTTTGCAAAATGATAGAAATATAGAGACATTTAGTGTGGGTAAGGAGGGGGATAGATGTGTAGTAATTGCACCTAAGTTTAGAAAGGATAGAAGTTTTAATAATAAGAGGCAAAAGCATAGAGATAGGCAAATCAGCGGTGGAAGAGGTAATTCGAAACCAAGAAATTTCAGAGGTAACCGCGGGGATAGGAGGCAGAATAGGTTGGATTGGGGGAGAAGAAGACAGAGTACTCGTTCACCATACAATGAAGATGATTTAGACCCAGGGCAGTTGTCTGATTAGGTAGATTATTGATTCTGATATCATATTTTTGAGTTGATTTATGGTTTATGAGTTTGCTAAACCCGAAGATACAATAGTGGCAATTAGTACCCCGATAGGGACTTCAGCAATTGGGGTTGTACGGGTAAGTGGGGGTAAAGCAGTAGAGATAGTTTCTAAGTATTTTCGCTCTAGAAGAGGCAAATCTCTGGATAGCAAAAAATGGGGAATGTTATCTGGGCAATTTGTTGATTCGGATGGTAGTGTGATTGACGAGGTGATTGTGTTGGTAATGCGGGCACCTAATTCTTATACTGGCGAGGATGTCGTTGAAATTCATGCCCACGGGAATATCTTAATTCTTAGAACAATTGTAGAAAAGTTATTAGTAGGTGGTGCCAGGATTGCAGAACCAGGGGAATTTACACGCAGGGCTTTTCTAAATGGGAAAATGGATTTGACACAAGCGGAAGCGGTTTTAGACCAGATAACTGCGAAAACCCGTAGGGCTTTGGCACTTTCTTGGTCAATTTATGAAGGGAAATTAACCCGAAAAATTTCCGAGTACACGGAAAAGTTAAAAACTGTATTAGCGTGGGTAGAGGCAGAGATAGATTTCGTGGATGAGGAAATTCCTGCTGACCTGTGGGAGAGAACTAAAGAGAATTTAAGGCTTTTAATAGAAGATATGAAAAAATTACTTTCAACTGCGGATGAAGGGAAAATTCTTCGTGAAGGTGCAGTGGTAGTTATAGCGGGAAAACCGAATGTTGGGAAATCAAGTTTATTCAATGCACTCCTCAGAAAAAATAGAGCAATAGTTTCACCTTATCCAGGAACCACTCGAGACCAGATTGAAGAATTTGTCAATATAGAAGAGGTTCCCATAAGATTAGTTGATACTGCTGGTTTAAGGGAGACTTTTGAGCCTGTCGAGCAAGAGGGGATAAAAAGGGCGTGGGACGCTTTGAATACTGCTAATGTAGTTCTGTTTGTCTTTGATGCCTCTGATATAGGAGAAGCAGATATACAAATGTTTGAGAAGTGCAGGAGCAACATAGAGGACGAGTATTTGTATAAGAAAGTAATTTTTGTGATTAACAAAATAGATGTAAAACCTGACCCTATTTTACCCGCCTACTTTTCGGAGTTCCCTTGTAAAAAAGTTTATACCTCAGCGATAAAGGAGGTGGGGATAAAAGACCTTGAGAAGGTGCTTTTGGAAACTTTGTTAAGACCTGAGAGTTCTTACAATGATTTAGTTCTGTTTCACGAACATCAAAAACACAGTTTATCAAAGGCTGTGGAATGTGTGAAAAGATGTATAGAGCAGGAAAACTTGGGTCAGGAACTTGTTGCATTTGAACTGAGGGAGGCTCTTACTGCACTCGGTGAAATCACAGGGGAAACCACTTCGGAAGAGATATTGGATATTATTTTTTCATCATTTTGCATTGGTAAATAAAAAATGGTGGGCGATACTGGACTTGAACCAGTGGCCTCTGCCGTGTGAAAGCAGCGCTCTAACCACCTGAGCTAATCGCCCACCCAATTAATATTAGAATACCACATTTAAGAGTTTATTTCAAAATTTATAAGT
>CAZZMK010000152.1:0-3936 GCA_964655185.1 uncultured Nitrospirales bacterium
CGCTGATATCTACTTAATTGGCCAGATAGGAATAGAATATATGCTAACATATTCACCTTTTTACCTCTCGGGCAAAGAACCTTTGTGCCACCTCTCCACTTTTGTCTGGTTCTAAACCGATAAATGGAAGAAATTGAACTAATACTATGATGTTTAGATAATTTTGCATTCAATTTTGTATCTCTGTATTAGTACACTCACTCATATATAAAATATACCACATTTATATTTTCTTCAGTAAAATATTTTTGGAAAATTCTAATCCCTAATGTTCAGTAAAGAAGAGAAAAATATGAAAAGGCAATTCTTAAAATAAAACCGATGTTTTTAGATTCTTAGTATTGATTTCGAAGTTAGACACTTCAATTACTTTCATTTAGAGGGGGTAGATAAAACTATCATTTGCTACTCCATAGATGAGAAATGTTTAGTGACCTGAAATATTGGGTATATCTATTATTTTAGGTGATGAAATTTTTTAGAGTCCAGGGAAGGAAATATTGATAAAAGGTTTTTCTATGTGGAACGATATTTTATTTGTAATCCACCTAACAAAAAAACTATTCTAATTCTGTTAAGATTTATCCTAATAGTATTGACTTTTTACATAAAAAGTATTATTATAGTATTTTGGAATATGGGTTTAAATAAATGAAGCATGTTAGTGAGAATAAAGTTCTATCACACTAAACCCGAGGAGAAGTTTTATGAACAAGAGCAGAGCAGGTTTTACGCTGATTGAGTTGCTTGTTGTCATTGCTATTATAGGTATATTAGCGGCGATACTATTGCCTGCGTTGGCTCGTGCGCGTGAAGCGGCTCGGAGGTCTTCGTGCCAGAACAATCTGAAGCAGATGGGGCTTGTGTTTAAGATGTATGCTAACGAAGCAAAGGGAGAACGATTTCCTACCATTCAACTTTGGCAAGGCGACCCGAACATGCCGGATGATTGTAATCGTAGGTCATCTATAGAAGCGTTTTTTAATGCCCGCACTGTTTATCCCGAATATTTGACTGATGTAAATGTATTAATATGTCCATCGGATGCGAGTGCGAGAACGCATGTGACCGTAGAAGGATGGTGGAATAGGAATGGGGACCCGAATATAGATGAGAAAAATCCGTGTAGGTTTAGTGCAGAGTCTTATAATTACTACGGTTGGGCTATAATGGACAAGGATATGGTGTTACCTGGTCAAGACATTAATGACCCTGCAATAAATGAGGCGAATGTGTTTAACTATTTCAATCCGGATTTTCTCACTGCTGTGTTAACCATTCTGAATGAAGGATACAATAGGTGGTATACCAATGGTGATGCGAGTTTACTTGATTCGGATGCACATTATGGGGCAGTTACTGTTTATCGACTTCGTGAGGGTATAGAGAGGTTTATGATTACAGATATAAACAATCCATCTGCTTCTGCTAAGGCTCAAAGTGAGATTTGGATTTTAAGTGATGACGTAAACTCCCAGCCGGAGTTTATGAATCATATACCGGGTGGCGGGAATGTTTTGTATATGGATGGTCATGTTGAATTTATAAGATATCCTGGTGCGAATCCTGTATCGAGAATTTGGGCTTGCTTCCTTGATAGTCAAACTGGCGGAGATTAATCTCAGGAAGGAACACAAGCAAGATTCTAAAAGTTTTTGGGGAGCAGGAATTGGATTCCTGTTCCCCAATTTTTTTATTAAATATTAGGTGAAGAACTATAGGACATGGGTAACACTTGTCTTGGTATATCATAAGCGAAATTCATAACATCCTAAGAAAGTGGTCCCTATGAACCGATACATAGAGCAACAGATAATTTAACTAAAACTGAATATGATTATGGGTTATCACAGATAACGGGAAAACCTATACCTGCCAAACCCAAAAGAGCCTAAGAGGGCGATTAGCCAATCGCGTCAGAGGGCGATTGCCAATCGCCCCTACTATAGAATATCTCCAACAGGGGGTTAGAAAAGAGGTTATCGATGAGAAACTTGCCATTTGATTATATGTACTTGTTAACTATGTCCTATGGGTGACCAAATTATTAGAAAATTAGGGGGTAAGATAAAATTAGAAAGGGAAATAACCCGATAAATAATAAGAAAGGTTTTGGGTATATGAGGGCTGGTGGGGAGTTATTTGAAATTTAGAATTTTGTTTCGTAGTTCAGTTACCGCTTTTTGTACGTCATCTGCCTCTGTTACAGCAGTAACTACTGCGATATGGCGAGCACCTCTTTTAAGTACCTCTTCTATATTGTCTAACTTGATACCACCCATACAGGTAAACGGAACTTTGAGATATGGCTTTGTTCTTTCAATAGCCTCAGGCCCAAGAGGTTGTGCAGTAGCCGTTTTGGTCTGAGTCGGAAAGATAGGACCAATGTTCACATAAGAGGCTCCCTCTTCTTGTGCCTTAATTGCTTGCTCTACGCTGTGGGTAGAGGCTCCAATGATTAGTTCAGGAGCAATCCTTCTCGCTTCGGATATAGGCAAATCTCTCTGACCTAAATGAACACCATCTGCTTCTACCATAAGTGCAAGGTCTACTCGGTCATCTATTATCAGAAGAGCACCATATTGATTAGTTATATCTCTAAACTTCTTTGCTATTAAAAACTTGTCTCTATCATCCCCATCCTTTTCGCGGAATTGCACAATCTTTACTCCTGCTTTAAGACATTCTTCGAGGATGTAGATAGAAGGTCTACCCTTACACATCTTTTCGGTGATGACTACATATAAATCGCTTTCGTGAAATTTTTTCATTTTTTCGGAGTGAGTAATCATTGTTGTATTAACCTCCACCTACTATTCTTACTAATTCTATCTTATCACCATCTTTTAGTATCGTATTTGCGTAGTTCTCACTGTTAACAATATCATCGTTAAGCACTACTACAACGATTTTATCATCAAGTCCAAGTTCTTTGAGCATTGTTTGTATTGTGGTTTCCTCATCAAAGAGATGTTCTTCATCATTTACGGTGATTCTTATCATAATGAACTCTCCTATCTTCTAACCCTCTTATTATTAAGAACGGTTATATATAGATTATATATTCCACGAAGTAGTTATATCCAAGGGTGTAAGTCAGTAATAAGATATTGGTTAAGGCGAGTATACACCTCTCTTCCAATAGTAGAATTTAGAATATTTGGGGGAGTTCAAAATGTTAATATGTTTACACTAATAATTTACGGACCGGCGCAGTAGCCGTCTTCACTCTCTGGGTCATCTGGACACGGATGATACCCACCCATATTGAAGAACTGAATCAATCTCAACAACTCACTCAAGTTAATCACCCAATCTTGCGGACTGTAATCCGAAGCGTGCGGTTGACAACTACGGTCTCCGGGCCCAGGATTGTACCCGTCTTCGCCTGCTACATCGCAATGATACTCTCCTATATTGAAGAACTGAATCACTCGCAATAGTTCGGGGAGGCTAATCTGTCCATTTCCATCCTGGTCTGCACTATGTGGAGGTAACTCCTCTCCCTCTCCTTCTGTAGTTCCTTCAGGCGTACCTTCTGTGACACCTTCTGCCACACCTTCTGGGGTTCCTTCAGGCGTACCTTCTGTGACTCCTTCTGGCACACCTTCTGGGGTTCCTTCAGGTGTACCTTCTGTCACTCCTTCAGGCGTACCTTCTGTCACTCCTTCTGGCATACCTTCTGCGACTCCTTCTGGCACACCTTCTGGGGTTCCTTCAGGCGTACCTTCTGTGACTCCTTCTGGCACACCTTCTGTAGTTCCTTCAGGCGTACCTTCTACTACACCTTCGCTTGAGTCACTATAATCTGCTACTAAGTACACCCCATCATATGCCTCAGAAGCATATAGCCATATATACCACCAGCCGGGAGTAGGATTATTCACTATTATTTCTTCTTCATTGCCAGAAACTATTGAATCATATACGCATTCC
>CAZZMK010000153.1:0-4703 GCA_964655185.1 uncultured Nitrospirales bacterium
GCAATAAAAAGGGCTGAAGAAGCAATAAAACATATAGAAACCAACAATATAGAACTCGTTCACAAAAATCTTATTCGTGCACAGGAAATCATAACAGAACTTCGAACCGCTCTAAATATGGAAGTAGGGGGCGAAATTGCAAAAAATATAGATAGGATTTATGAGTACATTCATTATCTTCTTGTTCAAGGCAATCTTAAAAAGAAGACTGCTCCGATAAAAGAGAGTATAGAATATATGAAAGCAATGAGGGATACTTGGAAAGAAGCATTTGATATTTATCAGAAAGAAGCCCTCGACCAAACTAAATCTTCTGATACCGCATCAAACCACGAAATACCATCTTCTTCACGAGCATCTACAGTAGACCTCACCATTTAATTGGCATAACCAGTTAGATTTTATTAAGTCAGTTTCAACTTTCCAATTTTATCTCCCCCTTTTGAATCAAAACACAAGCAGAACAATGCCCAGGAGCAACTTCTAATAACCTTAATGGTTCTGTTCTGCATATCTCTTTTGCAAACTCACACCTATCATAAAAAGGACAGTTTGTATGTATCCTTTTCATACTCGGAGGAGACCCCGCTATAGTTCTTAGCGACCCTCCCTTTTTGAAATTTTGTCTGATAGACAAAAGTAATCTTGTGTATGGATGAAGTGGTTTTCTATATATTTGTTCTACAGGGGCACTCTCTAAAATTTTGCCTCCATACATAATCCAGATATGAGAACAAAAATTAGCAAGTAAACTGAGGTCATGCGTGATAAAGATAACGCTGGTTCCATATTCCTTATTAATAAAATTCAACAGTTCTATAATTTGAACCTGCAAAGTAGCATCAAGAGCAGTAGTAGGTTCATCCGCAATTATAATTTCAGGATTAAGTATCAAAGCCATTGCAATAGCAACACGCTGACGCATCCCACCGGAAAGTTGATGAGGATACATCTTCATTCTCAACTCTGGTTCAGACAACTGCAGTTTCATAAGAAGATTTACCGCCCTTTCAAAAGCCCCCTTTTTGCTTAGTTTCCAATGAACAACTAAATGCTCCGATAATTGAGTTCCAATGGTTAAATGAGGATTTAATGACACAAGTGACTCTTGAAAAACATATCCAATTTTTGTCCCTCTTATCTTCCGCCAAGCATATTCATCTAAACTTAAAAGGTCAAAGTTCTGAAACTTAAACTTTTTTGCACTAATAGAAAAGGTATTTGGAGGCAAAAGATTCCCCACAGATAAGGCAAATATACTCTTTCCTGAACCAGATTCACCTGCTATCCCTATTTTTTCACCCCTATAAATTTTACAGGATATATCCTGAACTGGATAAACGTTCCCGTTTTTAGACTTGATTGTAACAAATAGATTTTCAATTTCAAGTATTGGGGGACTACTCATAGGCTAAAACGACCAAATCAAAAATCGTCTCTTAAAGATTTAGGAGGACCTAATAATTCCATCATAATTATAGCCCATTGCAGTTGTGGGACCCCTCCAACTGTTCCCGATACGATATTTCTGCTTACAAGCGTAGAGGTTGTAGTGGTATAAGGTGTCCGCTCCATTGGAGCAGTAAAAGTTATCTCTTTTTTATATAGAGGCTTAACAAGTGTAGGCAGTTTTCCCGTTTCTTTCTTCTGAACTTTCTCTTGAAGTTTCTCAATTTTTTCTTTAACGGCCTCAGTAGGAGAAATTCTCTCCCTTCCATAAGGGCTCCCCTCTCCCTCATATTCATCTTCAAGTGAGCGGGCAGATAACTCAAGAGATTTTCCTTCTTCAACAGTTTGTGTCTTTTGAAATATTTGAGGAGTTGGTATTCTTTCTTCTCTCTCCATCGATGGAGGTATAGGAATTTCCACATCTTCAGTTTTGATAACTATCTTTCGCTTTGGGATATAAGGTTGTTCTGGTTCAGTTTCCAAAGATTCCGTCTTAGGATACTGACTTTGTTCAGTTACTTCTTTCTTTTGTCTTGCCTCCC
Source organism: uncultured Nitrospirales bacterium (assembly GCA_964655185.1). Classification (GTDB taxonomy): domain Bacteria; phylum Hydrogenedentota; class Hydrogenedentia; order Hydrogenedentales; family Hydrogenedentaceae; genus Hydrogenedens. Next base: position 1,992 of record CAZZMK010000153.1, read on the forward strand.
TTGCCTCCTTTATAGCCCGGAATATAGACGAGATAACAACAATTGATATGAAGATTATTATTCCTATAAGGTCCTCAAAATTCATTCATTTCCAGTCCTACTAATCATTAATTTATTGTAATCTTACTAATTATTGTGTTGGGGGTGATGAGGGCTTATCTGGTTCCTTTGATTTAGGTTGAACCTGAGGTGACAATTTGGCTATTGCATCCCTCATCTCTGTATCCGCAAGGATATTCTTCATTCTGTAATAATCCATTACGCCGATGTTGCCATTTCTAAGAGCCTCAGCAATTGCCTTGGGAATTTCTGCTTCCGCTTCAACAACCTTTGCCTTCATTTCCACCACCAACGCCTGCATTTCTGCTTCCCTTGCAAGAGCCATTGCTCTTCTTTCTTCGGCGCGTGCCTGAGCAATTTGCTTATCTGCTTCCGCTTGAGCGATCTGGAGTTGTGCACCAATATTCTCACCTACATCTACATCTGCTATATCAATAGAAAGAATCTCAAAAGCAGTACCAGCATCCAGTCCCCGAGCCAATACCGTCTTTGATATAGAATCAGGATTTTCCAAAACTTTCTTATGTGTTGGGGCAGAGCCGATTGTAGTTACAATACCTTCACCAACCCTCGCAATAATAGTTTCCTCAGTAGCACCACCAACCAATCTTTCTATATTAGTTCTAACCGTTACGCGGGCTTTTGCCTTTAACTGAATACCATCCATAGCAACTGCGGAAACTGTTGCAGGTCCTTTTGTTGGGTCAGGACAGTCTATAACCTTCGGTCTAACAGAAGTTCTAACCGCCTCCAACACATCCCTTCCTGCAAGGTCAATGGCTGTGGCTTTTTGGAAGGTAAGGGGAATATTTGCCTTGTTTGCAGCGATTAGTGCTTGCACCACCCTTAACACATTTCCGCCCGCGAGATAATGTGTTTCTAATTCATCTGTGGTTATATTCAAACCCGCCTTTACCGCCATAATTCGGCTATCCACTATTACCTGTGGATTTACTTTTCTTAACTTCATACCTATGAGATTCCACATTGATACGTGCGCATTAGAAAGTGCTGCACGAATCCACAATCTGAAGAAAGAAATAATCACCGCAAGGAAAATCAAACCTATCACCAGCAGGATTATCAACAATACTGCAATTACCGGTCCTAACATATATCTCCTCCTTTATTTGGAGTTTGGGATTTATTTGTAAAGACTATTATAACTAAAAACAACTCGTTTTCGATAAAAAATTACTGCTCCTCTTTTGAATGTACCTCTTCTACTAAAATTCTCGGACCACTTATATCTACTATCTCTACTATAGCACCTGCCTCAATAAATTTACCAGAAGAGAGTGCATCTATTCTTTTCCCATCCACATCTATTATACCCGCGGGACGAAGTGGTGCAATAACTTTTCCTTTCTTACCAAGCAATGCAGAATCGTATTGAACACTAACATAACCTTTGTCTACTGTTTGACTTTCTTCAACTACGAGTTTTTTTGTAGCCTTGGTTCGGGTAAGCAAATAAAATCCACCTGCTATGGTGGCTATCATTCCGAAAATTTCTATCAAAAGAATCCACATGAAATAATCAGAATAATATACCCACCCCAAAATACAACTCAAAACCACCATTATAAACCCAACAGAACCACATATCCCGCCAGGAAGCAGAAATTCTGCAAGTATTAAAATGATACCGCCAATAAAAAGCAATATAGCCCACCAAATCATTTTTTCTCCTCCTCCGCTGATACCATTTCAAGAAGCGTTATTAGTTGCGAAGTTTCGACTCGTATACTCAATAATACTTTACTCTTATCGCTTGGGTCTTTAGGGTCAGATTCCTGAAGAGGTTCAAATGTGTTTATTACCGAGGTAGTAGTACTGGATTGTGATAAGAGTCTCTGAGCCTCTTGCAATAATTTATTATACCTTCGCAAAAAAGGAACGCAGGTATAGTACCCTGAACCTTGAGAGGATACTATCTCCATTTCCTTTAAAAGTTGCTTTAACATTTGAACTATCACTTTTATTTCATTCATTGCCTCTCTCCTGATTTTCTGTTACGGGAACTACAACATACCTATTTCCTTGGACTTCGATAATCTTTATCTTTGTTCCCAACTCTATATAATCCCCTTGGGTTACTACATCAAGCAATATACCACTAAACCTGCCCTTGCCTGCAGGTCTGAGAACAGTTTCTGCCACCCCAATAGCACCCATCCACTCCTTTTCCTGTTTATCACTCTGAACCACATAACCAGCCTCTGGTGCTTGGGAAAGAGAAAGCGATATCTTTCTAAACATAAATGTTTTGGGTAAATATCTCCATGTAATAGCAACTATCCCAGCAAATGAAAATAGCCCTATGAGAACAGTTTTGCCTGCGTTTTGGAGTCTTTCAAAATCCCACGGATAAACAGGAATCGCTACCCTCGCGAGTGCTAAATAAATCCCTAATATAATACAACCTATACCACTAAATCCAGTAATTCCAAACCCAGGAATTACGAATATTTCAATTCCGAGAAGTATAATGCCAATCAGTATAAGTATTAAATCAGCCCAATTAGCCAAACCAATTACATATTGAGCGCCAAAAAACAATGCCAATGATATTAAGCCTATCGCCCCCGGTATGCCGAAGCCAGGAGTCTGAAGTTCAAAATACAATCCAGCAAGACCAATTAACAGCAA
>CAZZMK010000154.1:0-21620 GCA_964655185.1 uncultured Nitrospirales bacterium
AAAAATCCTAAATTAAAAAAGAAAAGAAAAATGTTAGACTCTGTAGACCTAAAAAAATCATTATCAAAAGATTTTTTCAAAGAGATAACTAAGGCGTGGGAAACTAAGTTCGGACAACTACAAAGAACATTAAGAGACAAAAAAATACCCACAATTGTCCTCTTAGAAGGTTGGGAAACTGCAGGAAAGGGTAGTGTATTAAGTAATATCCTTCTAAATCTTGACCCACGAGGTTACTGGGTTCACAATATCGTAAAGCCAACCCGTGAAGAAAAACTTAGGCCCTATCTTTGGAGATTTTGGACAAAACTACCCGGATATGGAGAGATTGCATTCTTCAATCACAGTTGGTACTGGCCCCTAATAGAAACTGCCTTTAATGAAGAATGGAGTTTCCAAAAAATAAAAAATGAACTCGAGGAAATTAAAACTTTCGAAAGGCACATAATAGATGATGGGATTATTTTAATAAAAATCTTTCTTCACATCTCAAAAGAAGAACAAAAAAAGAGATTCAAAAAACTTAAAAATGACCCGGCTACTGAATGGAGAGCAAAAGGGACTTATAAAAAACTCTTAAAGGCGTATGACAAACTTTACCACATAATTAACTTCGTTTTAATGGAAACTAATCTCCCATATTCGAAATGGAATGTCATACCTTCTACTGATTTAAGGTATTCTATAGCCGAGAGTGGAAATATATTATTGAACAGATGGGAGAAGTACTTATTCGCAGATAAAAAACCTGAACCTTATTTACTAGCCCCAAGAACATCTAATCCTCTATCAAGTGTAGACTTGAACAAAGAAATATCTCGAGAAGAATACGACGAACTTCTACCTAAACTCCAAAAGGAACTCCGCACTTTCCAACATCTCTGTTATAAGAAAAGGATACCAGTAGTTTTAGTCTTCGAAGGCTGGGACGCTGGAGGTAAAGGAGGTGCCATTAAAAGACTTGTGCGAGAACTCGACCCAAGGGGATACGATGTGGTTCCTATATCAGCACCTCAAGGGGAAGAGAAAAATCATCACCACCTATGGAGATTTTGGCGCTCACTCCCGAAAGCAGGACATTTCACAATCTACGATAGGTCGTGGTACGGTAGAGTACTTGTAGAAAGAATAGAGGGATTCGCCACAGAGGAACAATGGAAAAGAGCATATAGCGAAATAAATGAGTTTGAATTACAACTTGCTAAATGGGGTGCAATAATTCTTAAGTTCTGGATGCATATATCTCCTGATGAACAGTTACGTAGATTTCAAGAAAGACAATCAAACCCTCTTAAACAATGGAAAATAACAGATGAAGACTGGAGAAACAGAGCAAAATGGAATGAATATGAAGAAGCAGTCAATGACATGATAGAAAGGACATCTACAGTTTATGCCCCGTGGCACATTGTTGAAGGCAATTCAAAACTATATGCAAGGGTCAAAGTGTTAACTACCACAATAAATTGTATTAAAAAACATCTTACTTAACTTTGCTACCATAGAAAATCCCAAATTCAATAAATTTATTTGTAATTTAAATTACAAATAAAAATACCAACTCGCTAAAATCCGAGGCCCAATAAATCAAAAAGGCTTCCACTCATTGATTTACAAGTTACAAGTTATTGATAATCAGATAGATATGTTAAATATAAAATACTATTATACTTTTAAACATCTTGAAACTCTTTTTAAATTCATGGTATTATATAAGTGTTGGGAGCAGAGTTGGAGTGTGTTCCCAAACCTACTCATAGGTCAATTGAATACACTACACAGGCTGAATACCCTTTCAAGAAGCAGGTCGAACATCAATAAGGCTGCCAGTGGTTGTCCTCCCATTACCACTGCAGTTCCCTCAAAGTAAAAGAGCCCGGTTTACCCCGGCCGGGCACCCTTTACGCTTCCGCTTCTCGCCAGCTCTGCTCCCACGCGAGGCTCTGACCCCCCTCAGAGCACGCACCCCATACAGAGGTGCCGGTTCCCCCCTACCGGCACCTCCTTTTAGTACCTCAATTTCAACTCTATTACAAAATACGAAAGAAATCTGTACTTTATTTAAATATATTGTTTGCTGATAATTAACTTCTTCCCAGCATTTTTAATTAAATAAGAGGTTCAGAGACTAACATCAATTCCTTGTTTTCCTTGCTAATTCTATCTTTGAACACACAACTCACTTTACTTCCTTTCTCCCCATTCAGTAATTGAAGTATTTCTTCAACTGAAAGAGTATTCACTTTCCTACCATTAATTAATACCAATTCATCACCAGCCTTAACACCACTTTTCAATGCAGGACTATCTTCCATTACTCCGACTATCCATCCTTCTTCACCTATTTTATCCAACAATACTCCAACTCCACTCCACTCCTTCTCATTAAACTCTTTTTCTTCTCCTAAAAAGTAAATCTTACCTAATTCATAATTAATTCCTATCCCCAAGTATCTCCAAAACCTTGTACCAACCCATATATCCTTTGAATCCACTGAAGCCACACCAACAGGATTCTTCAATTTGAAATCCCCAATTTTCATAGAATCGATTTTAAAGTAACACACCTCTTTCTCGCCATAAAAACGAGCAAATTTCATTCCCTTGAATTCTAATCCCTTTCTACTCAACAATCCTAAAGGCAAGCCAATACATTCACTCCTTGTTAAATCCACATTAGCCATAAAACAAGCACTGTCATTCAAGATAACCAACACTTGTGGATTTTGAGTCTCCTCTGAAAAATTCAACTTAACAAACGGTGTTTTCTTCATCTTTTCTTGGCTCGCAGAAGAAAATAACCGCCATTGCACAACGCCTCTTCCAAAATCTAAAAATACTTCATATCCTGGGAAATACAAAGGTACAATACCCAATACACGAACACCCAATCTCTGGGATAATGGAAGAAGGTCTTCATTCAATACCTTAGCCTCACTTAATTCAGGGATATTTAAAAAATCTCTAAAACCTCTCTCTTTTAGGCTTTCTTTATTTCCCAGTAAATCAGATTTGTCCATTAATATAGAAGTAAATAAAATGTTATCTACAACAGGAAATCTCACTCCTGTGTCAAGCAAAAAATATCCATAATTGCTCAAATTATTTTCAGGAACTAATAGAATTGCACCTCTGACAGAATAAAATTTAGTAGTCACAACTTCAGAACCAGTTGCTATGGAAAACTCCTCCAACAAGACCACTAAAAGAAAAACTAAAACAATTTTTAGGAAGTTCTTGACGGCGTCTCTAATCATTTCTCAATACTAATTAAGTGATATGTTAGAAATTGTGCTTACCCAATCAAATAAAAGTTGTTTTGCTGTTTCTAAAACTATAAGAGATTCGGAATTTTCCTCAGGAGATACAAAAAATCTATACTCACAAAGACCCTTACTCATCTTACAAAGATTTTCTGCCCAAACTTCAGTATTTAAATCTCCCTCGTTTCCAAAAATCAGCATCGGAACAATTAAATCAGTTACATCAGATATATCGATGTCACTTATATAAGGAGTAACTAGCACTATACCATCCATACACTTTATTAAGCGGTTATATTTGAAAGGCAGAAGTGTTGTTTTTCCTAACCATACTCCAACCAAAATTCCCTTATCCCCCTTTAGTCCTCTAAAAAACTCACAAAACTCCTTTACAACATTTTCTTTTTCATTTTTGTCCTTATTTATTTCGAAAAAATTTCCCCAATCACCCTCTAATATCGCAAATCTCACCTTCCCATTCAACTTATTAATATACTCTTCCTTTAACTTTTCCCTGTCCAAAGTGCTTACATTTTCTTTTATAAACAAAATTACTATACAACTGTCCTGCATTAACTCTGACGATGATGTTACCTCTAAGAAAAAAGACTCCCCACCTATTTTAACAGCACTATCAACACTTCCTCCTTTATTTATATTACTACTCTCCCTACAAGAAGGCAACAATAAAGAAAATATTAGATACCCTCCCGCCACAATAAATAAAAAAAACTTTTTATCTCTATTTATAAATCTTACCATCTTAGGTGGGGGATACTTAACGGTAAGTATCCCCCTTTTGAAAAAAATTAGCCTAAACCAAATACAGACTGCAATTTGAGAGCAAGAGTCATATCACCTTGAATCTTTAATTTACCTGTCAAGAAAGCAGTCTGACCATTAAGTTTGCCAGCCACCAAGTCTAAGAAGTCCTGTGCCGACATTGTAATAGTAATATTAGACTTCTCAGCCTTGCCCTCACTTACTGTGACCTGGTCATTTGCAACCGTTACTGCCCACTCTCCCCCGCCTTCACCAGTAATTACAAACTGGTAAACAACATTCATTCCTTTAATCTTAGCGGGGTCGATTTTTGAAGGTACCTGTTGAAAGAATTCTGCTACTTGGGACATACTCAATACCTCCCTCGTTAAATGTTAAATTTAGCACTGCGGATTATCCACAATGCATTGCTTTTAATGTAAAATATTATACCTGTAAATTTCAACTAAGAAAGTGGACTTCTAATTTTACAATTTAACAAAGATAAATTAATAACAAACTATGAGTATCCAGATTGTAAATACGATTGACGATAGACATCCTTTAGACGCTTTCTTTCAACCGAGAGCAGTAGCAGTTATAGGCGCCACCGAGAAAAGGGACAGTGTAGGCAGAACTGTTTTATGGAACCTTCTGTCAAGTCCATTCGGTGGAACTGTCTACGCAATCAATCCAAATCGACACCAAGTATTGGGCATGCTTGCATATCCCAATATAAAATCGATACCCGAGCCGGTCGACTTAGCGGTAATAATTACACCCGCCCCAACTGTCCCAGACATTATCAAAGAATGCATAGAGGCTGCCGTAAAAGGATGTGTAATTATTTCTGCAGGCTTCGGCGAAACTGGTGAAAAAGGAAAAGAACTTGAAGAAAAAATAAAAAATATTATTTCTTCCCACAAAATCAGAGTAATAGGTCCCAACAGTCTTGGCTTAATGAACCCAATCATAGGATTAAACGCAGCATTTGCATCCCATATAGCAAATAAAGGAACAGTAGGTTTTATTACTCAAAGTGGTGCAGTCGGTGCAGCAATACTTGATTGGAGTTTCCATGTGAAAGTAGGGTTCAGCAAGTTCATTTCACTCGGCACTATGATGGATGTAAATTGGGCAGACCTAATTTACTACCTTGGAAATGACATATACACCAAAAGCATAGTTATATATATGCAAGCACTCGGAGATGTAAGGTCATTTTTATCCGCAGTAAGAGAAGTTGCACTTCACAAACCAATCATATTACTTAAAGGTGGTAGAACAGAACTTGGTGCAAGAGTTGCCCGAAGTACACCATATTATGTAGAAAGTGAACAATGTGATGATGAGGTCTTTTCCGCCGCACTAAAACGATGTGGTGTACTCAGAGTAGACAACATCCAACAGTTATTCGATATGGCTATCGTACTTGGCAAACAACCGAGACCGAAAGGGGATAGGCTTGCAATAATCAGTAATGCAGCAGGCCCAAGTATACTCGCTACTGACGCTTTAATATCAAGTGGCGGAAGAATCGCGACTTTATCAAAGGAAACTATTGACCAACTTAATGAAGTTCTACCTCCATATTGGAATCACGATAACCCAATAGATTTACTTGCAAATGCCGACCCGCAAAGATATGCCAAAACTGCTGAAATAGTACTCAAAGACGAAAATGTTGATGGACTACTTGTAATTCTAACTCCCCAAGTAATGACTAAACCTCTTGAAACTGCAGAAGCAATAGTTAAAGTACCCAATCCATATAAGAAGCCTATACTTGCAAGTTGGATGGGAGGATACAAAGTTGAAGAAGGTCAACAATTGTTAAATAATCACGGCATACCAACTTTAGATTATCCTGACATTGCCGCGAGAACATTCTATTCAATGTGGCATTATTCATACCACCTAAAAGGCCTTTACGAAACACCAAGTTCAAGAGAAGAAACCTCAGAGCATCTTGCACAAAAGGCTCTCGCAAAAAGTGCTATCGAATATGCAATCAGGCAAAACCAAATTATCTTACCCCCCTCCCTCACGAAAGATATCCTGAGTGCATATGGTATTAATTTAATTGAATCACACATTGCCCACGATGAAACTGAAGCAGTTCACCTCGCAAAGCGATTGGGATATCCTGTAGTGCTAAGGCAAGTCCCAATACCTGGAAGAAAACTCGATGACCCCGGCGGTGTTCTACTTAATCTACATAATGAAGAAGCGGTAAGAAAAGCATTTCGCACCTTAACAGAGTTCCTTACTCAAGGGCAACAGGCTTGCGTCTTCCCCGGGATACTAGTCCAGCCAGTTGTCCCAAGAGATGGAATCGAAATTGCAATCGGAAGTAAAGTAGACCCGCTCTTCGGGCCATACATATACTTCAAATTTGGCGGGAGGATGTCCAACATTGTCCACGAAAGGGCAGTTGGTTTACCTCCACTCAATACTACCCTCGCAAGAAGAATGATCGAGACTACTCAAATTTACAAAGCAATAAAAGAAGGAAAAGCATGTGCGGGATTCAATTTAGAAGAATTAGAGCACCTTATGGTCCAATTTAGTTATCTTGTATGCGAACAAAAACTAATCCAAGAAATAGAAGTTAATCCACTCGTTATCTCTCCTAAGAGAATAGTCGCTCTCAATGCCTCTATTCTTTTATACCCTATCGATACCCCGTTAGAAGCATTACCAAAACTTGCTATAAGACCATATCCCACTGAGTATACTTTCAAATGGATTTCAAAAGATGGTAGAGAAATAACATTAAGACCTATAAGACCAGAAGATGAAAATCTCATGATTAAATTTCACCAAACTCTAAGCGACAAAACTGTATATTTTAGATATTTCCAACTTCAGCCATTACACGTAAGAATTCAACATGAACGACTCACAGAAATATGCTTCATTGACTTTGACAGAAGTATCGCACTCGTTGCAATAGACAAAGACGAGAAAACGGGTGAGCAGTCTATTATCGGTGTCGGAAGGATAGCAAAAATTTATAGCACACAAGACGCAGAATTCGCCATTATGATTTCAGATGCCCACCAAGGCAAAGGACTCGGAACAGAAATGCTTCGAAGACTAATCCAAATAGCAAAAGTAGAAGGTATAAAAAGACTATGCGGAACAATCCTCCCTGAAAATCGTAGCATGTTAAGAGTCTGTGCAAAATTAGGCTTTACTCTGAAAAAGCCCACAGGCCAGGAGATAATAGCAGAACTAATCCTATCCTGAAAACAATTAAATCTTTCACTTCTTTTTGTTAAAGAACCTCTTGTACTCAAGCGTTATGGTAAAACTATCAAAGTCTTCTTCTAACCTTAGAAATTTTGAATATCCTATGGATACCACAAACTCATCTTTTTTTCTCAAAGGTATTTCTAATCCAAGATTCATATCTACACTGTAAATAGGCCAACTATCAGAAAGGTCCAAACTTACTACAGGAAAAATAGGTTCAAATTTCACCTTTACCTTTGCATCATAAGTAGCGTAAGTATGAGTTAAAGATAAGGACAAATACGGACGGGAACATTTAAGTCTATCCCAAAATCCATCAAACTCTTTATGGATAGGTGAACCAAATGGTGAATAATGTACACCTGCTCCAAGATAGAAAGCCATCCTCTTTATCTCAAAATCGGTATGAAGTGGTAAGAGAAGAATGGAAGGATGCGTTTGCTTTGTCCTTATCTTGCCCCCCTCCCCACCTCCTTGAGCAGTAACTGTAAACTTATCATTAATCTTATAACCTACACCAAAATGTGGAGCCCAAATTAAATGTTTATCTCTATAATCACTAACCGTACGAACTGGTTCGTGGTCAGGAGATAGAAAACTCATTATGGGGTCGAAATATTCCTTAATTGGTCTCTCACTTTCCATTTTTGGATATGGATTCACCACACTTATGAACCAGAACCAATTACTAATCTTACGTTCTTCTCCATCTCCGTTATTAAAACCATTACAATCCGAAGAAACACAATCATCCACCTTAATTAGTGGTGCACTATTTGGAGATAAAAATAGCATCCCTCCTATTATTACAGCCAAACCTATTAATTTCACTGCTACTCCCTCAGTCTAACTAAAACACAGGAAGTTGAGCCGTAGAATAAACAACCTTATCTTTGTCCAACTCGGATAATAAATAGGGTATATCATACCAAATTAACACGCCATTCACAGCACTCATAATTTGGCCCTTAGCCCTCGGGTTATTTATCAAATCTTCCCAAAAATAAACCTTATCCAATTTCAGAGTTATCCTTGGCGAGTCAATTAAATAAGCAAAATGTATTGCAGGGATACTTAATTTTTCATCTGCTTCCAACAGAATTTTACATTCACTACCAAATTCCTTATCCAAAAACTTAAGTAACGAGAAATAATCTTCAACCCACATACCAACGAAAGATTTGCCTATCAGATATGCTCTAAAATAATCTTCCCATCCGGCACCCACAGTCTTAGTAATATCATTTTTACTCCCCATACATTCAGTTTCTCCAATCCCCCTTAAATCCACCGCTACCACACACTTCCCTTCCGCAAGATAATTCTGTATCTTCATCATATCTATACGCGCCTTCCCAGCTGAAGGAGTAATTAATACAACACTTTTTAGCATTTCTATCGGTTCAAAAATTATAGCAGGTAAGTAGACACCTTCTTCAGGAACAACTACCAATTTTCTAACTTTTTTTATTCCCTTCAAATCAAAATTATCATTAAATTCCCCGTCCAATTCTATCATTTGCGGTTCTGAAGTCTCTTCAAAGGTTTTAATCGAAAGCAAATCTATAATCTTTTCTTTCCGCTCATCTTTGCTCAACTTCTCCCATCTACTTTTCCTTTCTTCTTCCAACTTCCTAAACTTGTTAACCAAAATCTCAGGTATCGAAAGAAAACCGTGAATTTCTTTTACAGTCCCTTTTTGCGTAACATTATATTCTTCATGCTTCAACACATCTTCGTCTTTAATTTCTTCCTTCACATCAACCCACTTACCATAAAAACACGATAAAGCCATCTTTGTAATCTCCTCTCTCATTTCTTTGCACCAACCGTGCTTCTTCCCTACCTCGATAATATCGCAATTACTATTAACACCTAACGCGGAATACAATCTCTTAGCCCTGCGGTATGAATACCATGTCCCCTCTATATCAAAAAAGTCATAAGTTGCACAGCACAAAACAAAGGGTTCTGGTGCGTGCAACATAAGGTAATCAGAATGGTCAAAACCGTGAAGAATCTGCGAATATATGTTTTGTTCGGCGTCTTGAGGTCCTATAGTAGTAAGTAGTCTTTCCCACGATGTGATGTAGCAAGATGGTCCCGCTACTTTAATTCTATCATCGAGTGCCATTAAATACGCGGTCTGTGTTCCTCCTCCAGAATTTCCCGCACAACCTATCCTTGTTTTATCTATATCCTCACGGCTCATCAAATAATCAACCGCTCTAATGCCATCCCATATTTCAAACAATGCATAATTTAGCCCTACTAAAATACATCTTAACCCTACTACAGTATGCTCCGCAGTTCCCCAAATTACAGGTTTACCTGAATCATCTATAAAAGTAATTCTCTCTCCCTGACCCGGTGGGTCATAAATTAAACTTGCTATGCCGTTTTGAGCAAGAAGGATGCACATCTTTTGATACTCAACATATCCTTTCCCTTCTTGTGAGTGCCCACACGGTATTATCATTGCAGGATAAGGAGGAGGAGAAATAGGTAGGTATAATACCGCACTAACATAATTTCCCGGCATACTCTCAAAATACAGGACTTCGTACTTAAAATTAGTTTTTTCGCCCCTTCTAACTACTACAGGATTCAAAGGAGTTCTTTCAGGTATACCGCCTAATAACTTCCACAGTTCTTCTTTTCTTGCTCGTTTCCAATTGTCAAAACTATCGGCTGAAGGAACATAATCATCTCTTCCCGAAAAATTCTTCAAAATCTGCAAAGCCTTACTATTCAAATATAATTTCATCATCTCTGATGGTTTAGGGACTTCCTCGCGTCCTAAAAGAACACTCCATTTAGCACTTTCAGAATTTTCTTCTCCCCACACTCCCAATCCTATGAAAAGAATCACAATAACATAAAGATAGATAAGAAAATATTTTTGATACATATTCATAATCCTCAAATATTAATTTCTAATTATGGTAAAATATTTTTTAAAACAATTCATAAATTTATCAAAAAAAGAAGAAGTTATACAAGGAGTAACCCCCAATGTTATTCGCGTGGAATTATTGTCCTGAGTGCGGGCAAGCATTGACGCCCAAAGAAGATGGAGATAAAATTAGTCCTCATTGTGATAACTGCGAAAGATTCTATTATCACAATCCTATACCTGTAACTACTTGTATAGTCGTTAATTCCAATAATGAGATATTACTTACTCGTAGAGCGGTAGAGCCAAGGATAGGAGAATGGTGTTTACCAGGTGGTTTTATGGAATTAAAAGAAACACCAGAAAAATGTGCTACAAGAGAATTAAAAGAAGAAACAGGCCTCAAAGCAAAAGAAGATGAGATAGAATTACTTGGAATCTGTGCTCACCCAAGCAGGAGTTTGGGAAGTGTCTTAGTAATATCATACCTTGTGAGAAAATGGGAAGGTTCCATAACTCCAGGTAGCGATGTTGCGGAAGCGAAATTCTTTTCTCTTAATAATATGCCACAACTCGCGTTTGATTTGCACAAAGATATATTAAAATCATACATTGAAAGAATTACCTCCCCTTACTAAAAGAAATAAAAATACCACCTTACTTCGTTAAATATTTGATAGTTAATTATTCATTTTTTTATAACTCTGAATTATTCATCCAGGTTCTTCATTATGAAAGAGAAAGAGTTAATCCAAATTGGTTATACATCAAAGGAATCAAGACATAAGGCATTGGAATGTGTTCAAAAAGCCTTAGCAAGCGGGGTTAAGAAAAAAGAGGCAAAAAAAATGCTGAGAATAATATTACGTAACCCCGTAGCCTTTCTTTCGGATTCTCTATGGGGAGAACTCGCAAAGTACTTATATCAAGGCGATTCTGAATATGCCGAAAATAAAGGCACTAACAACAAAGTTTACGACTACGAATTAGTAAAGACAAAAGCCCCCTTCAAAATCTGGGGTAACGATATAGACCCAGAATCCATCAGACAAATTCAAAATGCCTGTTCTTTACCTATCTCTATAAGAGGTGCTCTAATGCCCGATGCCCATGTAGGGTACGGGTTACCAATCGGTGGTGTACTTGCAACACATAATGCAGTAATACCATATGCAGTAGGTGTTGATATTGCTTGCAGAGTAAAATTAAGCGTCCTCGATTTACCTCCTTCCATTCTTGATGAGAATCCATCTCGGCTCAAAAAAGCAATAGAGCAGGAAACCCGATTCGGTGTTGGTGCTACATTTAAACCAAGGCGATATCACCCTGTAATGGACCTTGATTGGAATATATCCCCCGTTACAAAGGAAAATAAAGATAAGGCTTGGGACCAACTTGGCACAAGTGGTAGCGGAAACCATTTTGTAGAATTTGGAATACTTGAAATAAATACAACTGACCTCCCTTTACCCCCAGGAACATATCTTGCTTTGCTTACACACAGTGGAAGCAGAGGAACAGGTGCTTTAGTCTGCGAACACTACAGCAAAATCGCCCGACAAAGACATCCAGAATTGCCTCAAGAACTCCGACATTTAGCGTGGCTTTCTCTCGACGAACACGCAGGGCAAGAATACTGGGAAGCAATGCAACTTATGGGAAAATATGCTCAGGCAAATCACGAATGCATCCACACCCATATCGCGAAAAACCTCGGCGTCTCGATATTATGGACTATAGAAAATCATCACAATTTCGCCTGGAAAGAAAAACACAATGGCAGAGAATTAATAGTGCACCGAAAAGGGGCCATACCCGCAGAAAAAGGACAGTTAGGTATTATCCCAGGTTCAATGGCAAGCCCTGCATATATCGTTCGAGGATTAGGTAACGAAGAATCACTCAAATCCGCCGCTCACGGCGCAGGTAGATTAATAAGTAGAGCCCAAGCAAAGAAAACCCTATCTTGGGAAAAAGTAAAAAATTTACTGAAAGAAAAAAATATACAAGTAATAACCGCAGGGGTAGACGAAATACCCCTCGTATATAAAGATATCGATACAGTAATGGAAGCCCAAAAAGACCTCGTTGTACCTGTGGCTATATTCTACCCACGGATAGTCAAAATGGCTCCAGCCGGCGAAAAGCCAGAAGATTAAACCTACCTCGCACTTCCTTCAATAATTTCAAATTCAGAGAAAACACTATAATACTTGCTCAAATCCTAAAAATTTGAGTAAACATCCTTACTTTGATAAAATTTACAAAATCACTACGAGGGTGCCGAAAGGATACTAATATGAATATAACTCCCGATATCCCCCTACACCCAAACTCCGTAATATTCAACCAAGAAGCAATAGAATCACTAATAAATGAACTCACCCAGAAAATATTGGCAGACCTTGAAACACTTGATTCTCTCGTTATTATAGGAATCCTTAGGAAAGGTGTTCCTTTAGCAAAAAGAATAGCCCAAAGAATTAAAGAAATAACCTCTGTTAGTGTTCCAATAGGAGCAGTTTCCAATATCCTATTTAGAGACGACCTTAAATATCCCAAGGGGAATATATATCTCCAAGGCACCACATTAATTCCATTCCCAGTAGACGGAAAAACTGTCCTGCTTGTAGATGATGTGCTTAGTGCAGGAAGAACCACTCGCGCTGCAATAGATGAAATACTTCAGCGTGGGAGACCAGCAAAAATATTGCTTGCCTGCCTAATAGACCGAGGCGGTAGAGAAGTCCCTATACAACCAAACTACTGTGGATGGAGACCAACTGTTGAAGCAATTCCCAAAAACTTATGGGTATCAGTCAAATTTAAAGAAATAGAACGTGTATATGAATGCGTCCTTGTGGAACGAGAACAGCCATCATACGATACTACTCTCCTCAGCAAAGAAATAACCAGGGAAGAATCAACTATAAATTACGATGATTTGGCAAGAGTCCTTTATGAACCACTAAACGAATGGAAACATAAAGACCTTATCGGATTGCAATATCTCACCCCTTCCGAAATTTACATAATCTTGAATATGACTCCTCACTTTTTAAGATTCTACACTTCACCAGGAGTCTTGAAGAAACTCTATCTCCTATCAGGTAAGGTTGTAGTACATTGGTTCCACGAACCCAGTACTCGTACCTATGTTTCCTTCGACCTCGCCGCAAAAAGACTCGGGGCTGATACAATATCGCTTTCATCTTCATCTTCAAGTGAGAAAAAAGGCGAAACCCTCCACGATACCTTGAGCAATCTCGAAGCAATGAAAACCGATATAACCATTGTAAGACATAGATGCTCAGGCGTACCTCAATTACTTGCAAGTAAGCATTCATCCCACATAATTAACGCAGGCGATGGCCAGCACGAACACCCAACACAAGGCTTACTTGACCTGTACACTATGATTCACCACATCAGAAAACTTAGGAACGACCCCAATGCCGACCTCAAAGATGTCAACGTAACTATCATAGGAGACATTGCCCACAGTAGAGTGGCAAGAAGCAACATATGGGGATTACTACATACCGGGGCTAAAATAACACTTTGCGGTCCGATTACACTCTTACCAAAAAGTTTCGAACAACTCGGCGTAAAAGTCACCACCTCACTCAAAGAGGCATTATCCAATGCAGACATAATTTATGCTCTCAGGATACAGTTAGAAAGGCAAGCAAAAGGCTTATTCCCAAGCCTAAGAGAATATATAAAACTCTATCGCATCGACAAAGAAAGTATTAAATTTGCTCCAAAACATGCCGTTGTAATGCACCCAGGACCTATCAATAGAGATATAGAGTTAGCAACCGAGATTGCAGATAGCGAACGAAGTCTGATACTTACGCAGGTAACTCACGGTGTAGCAGTAAGAATGGCAGTTATGCATATACTCGCAAATAGTAATCTAAAAATACAAAGGTAACCAAAAATGAACCTGGTAATTAAAAACGGTTGGGTTATAGACCCTAAAACCAACTTATCAAAAAAGGCTGATATTGCAATTGTAAACGGGCGAGTGGTGGAAATTTCAGATACCCTAACTACCTCCTCTGATGAAGTATGTATAGACGCAAAAGGCTTCATAGTAGCACCTGGATTTGTCGATATACATGTGCATTTCCGAGAACCTGGGGACGAATCTAAAGAAACTATAGCCAGCGGAGCCCGAGCAGCAGCACACGGTGGAGTAACTTCAGTAGTAACTATGCCCAATACACGCCCTCCTATAGACAACGCAGGTATGGTAGAACTAATAGTTAGGCGAGCAAATGACTTAAAAGGCATACATATATACCCTGCAGGATGTGCTACAAAAGGTAGAGAAGGGAAAGAACTCACTGAAATGGCTGACCTAAAATCCGCCGGTGCTGTAGCAATTACAGACGATGGAAACGACATTGAATCCTCTTCAATTCTAAGACGTGTACTTGAATATTCTTCTATGATAGGTTTAATTTACCTTGCTCATTGCGAAGATAAATCGTTAAGTGACGGGGGTGTAATGAACCGTGGTTTTTACTCAGATATATTGGGACTGCCAGGCATCCCCAAAGAAGCAGAAGAAACAAGAATAGAAAGAAATATACAATTAGCGAAACTTACCAATGCCCCTATTCATATTCAACATGTGTCAACGGCGAGAAGTGTAAGCATAATTAGAGAAGCAAAAAAACAAGGAATCAGAGTAACTGCTGAAACCTGCCCGCACTACTGGATGCTTACCGACAAACTATTAACCTCATACGACACGAACCTCAAAGTAAATCCACCTATTCGTGGAGAAGAAGACACATTAGCAATTATAGAAGGTATAAAAGACGGAACTATAGATTGTATAGCAACTGACCACGCCCCACACACCATTACAGAAAAAGATGTCCCATTTCAAGAAGCCCCATTTGGAATCATAGGCTTAGAAACTCTTCTTGCTTGCATAGTAACAGGGTTAATTAAACCCGGACACATCTCCGTTGAAGAAGCGGTAAAACTTATTACTATATCACCTGCCTCAATAATTAAGGCTAATGCAGGCACTATATCCAAAGGAGCAAATGCAGACATAACTATATTTTCACTCGACGAGGAGTGGGTGGTCACTGAAGATACCTTTAGATCAATGAGCAGAAACTCCCCATTCATTGGAAAAACTCTCTCAGGAAAAGTAAAATGCACTATCTGCTGTGGAAGGGTAGTATATTGCGATAAAGACTTTACCCTCCCTGAAAACACTCCTACTGTGCCTTCTTTTCTTACCTAACAAATGTAATAAATAGTAAAGCCTGCTCTTCTTATTCTAATCAAGAGCAGGCTCTCAAAAAGGATAGTAGCGGTATTTATCTACGCTTTCTGCCTTCTGTCATAAGGCGGGGTTAGACTCCAACCATTTAAGTAAGGTCTATATGCCCACGCATTAGCTTTCTTAGTTGCGTCATCATCGCCGAGAAATCTCTCATTCACAGGGTCCCACCTCAACCTTGCTCCTGCTATATAAGCACAAGTTCCCATATGGCATACACGTGTTGTATTGTGAAGAGTTTCTACTGTAACAATTGGGTCCTTATTATCTTTAATAGACTGAATAAAGTTAGTCCAATGAGCCTGATTTAATTCCGATGGACCCGCCTTTTTAGGTTCACAACCATCATTATTAGGAACAGGAATTACTTCGTATCCTCCCCTATCAACCCTCAAGGTTCCAAGCGTACCGTGGAATAGTATACCGTGGTCTGAATATCCTTTAGGTAAATACATATTGTAAACTCTATTGGTAAATGTCAAAATGTAATCATCAAACTCCCAAATAGCCTCGAGTGTATCGGGCGTAGTTCTATTATCTTCGAGAATATACTTGCCCCCTACCGCTGTAACTGTTCGAGGCTGTTTCTCCTCGCCCATTGCCCATAAGGCAATATCAATTAAATGAGCACCCCAATCTGTTATCTTGCCTCCAGAATATTCCAAAAACCACCTAAAATGATATATCCACCTGTTTGTATTAAATGGCCTATGTTCCACCCAACCTTGATGAAATTCCCAATCCAAGCCTTCCTTCTCCCATTTAGCCTGGTCATCATCACCCATACCTATACCCGTAATCGGCTTATCCTCATGATTAAAAGTCTCCACATGCGACACTTTACCTATATACCCACTCTTTACCAATTCTACCGCCTCTTGGAAATGCTCACCACTTCTCTGCATAGTCCCACCTTGGAAAATAACCCCATTCCTGCGAACAGCCTCTACCATTTTTCTCCCTTCTTCTATTGTGGTAGACAAAGGCTTCTCACAATATATATGCTTCTTAGCATCCGCAGCGTAAAGCACACACAAGCAGTGCCAATGGTCGGGCGTCGCTATCACAACCGCATCTACATCCTTATTCTCTATAACCTCTCTAAAATCCTTATGGGTTGTGAAATTTGAAAACTTTTGCTTTACCATTTGTGCACCACGCTCAAGATTCTTACGATACAAATCGCACAACGCTATCGGCTGGACATCATCTCTCTGAAGAATAAATCCTAAGTGAGACCTACCCATTCCACCAGTACCTATATGCCCTGTCAATAACCTTTCATTTGCCCCCAACACACTCGGAGGAAGAATAGACTTATATACTTGCGATTGCGCTGTCCTCACTATGCTAGCACCAACAGTAGTTCCCAACACAACCTTGCCTGCCTTCTGAATAAAATCCCGTCTCGAAACTTCTTTGTTGTTTTTCATATCTGCTCTCCTAAAAATATCGGTTCACATTTCGCTTGACTCTAAAAACTCTAAATTCTATATATTAATACAAAATCAAACTAATTCACAATCTAACATTAAAGACAATTACTTTTTCTAAACTGTTTCAAATATTGTCCCCAAACAACACCTCCCCATGATATAATGGAAACAGAAATTTAACTAAAAAACAACCGAAGAGGAAAACATATGGCTTTTATAACAAAAATTTACAACATTATTCTTATCCTCGTACTTGCTGTAATTCTGTTCTCATTTTCCTGCATTCCCCAACAAAACCCCGACCCTAACAATATAGAAGGGGTGCAGGAAGGTGAAACATCTACCGAAGGTCCGCAAGAAGGACAAACTGAAGGTGAAATAGAAGGACAGACTGAAGGCACGATAGAAGAGGCGACTACATTCACAAGTGCTGTCACATACGACCCAAGAAATGTTGACTATGGAGTCCCCGAAACTACCACGGATGGTGAAGATACATCTGAGAGAGAACTCATAGAACCGGATGTTATAAGGAAATGGGATAATTACCTACTTGTATTAAACCAGTTCAGAGGACTAACTATTGTTGACCTGACTGATAAGATGGTTTTATCCAATCTGCCAATACACGGCTACCCACGAGACTTGTATATTAAAGATTCCTATGCAGTTGTTCTAATAGGTTACACAATATCTCACACAATAGAAGATGATGTGATAATAAAAACAACAGGTGCAAAGGCAATAATTGTAGACATTACCAACCTAAGTGAGCCGAAAATAATTTCCTCTATATCCTTACCAGGAGACTTTATAGACAGTAGAGTAGTAGGTAATATACTTTACGCGGTTACCTCAGATTATTACTACGAGTATGTCTCCAATAGCGAAGAACCTGTTTCTTCAGACTCTACTTGGAGTACACAATCAGGCAGTCAATGCTGGATTACGAGTATAGACCTTAATAATCCGTCCTCACCTGAAGTTGTAGAGAGAGTAAATTTCCCAGGATATGGCACAATCATTCAAGCAACAAACCATTCGATATATGTATGTACTTCTGAATGGTATAGTGGAAATACTTTAATAACATATATAGATATTTCAAACCCTTACGGAGAAATAATCCAATATCCTGCAGTAGAAGTTCCAGGCTATATAGCAGACAAATTCAAACTTGATGAATGGCAAAATTACTTAAGGGTAGTATCAAATACTTGGTGGGAAAACAGAAATACATTTATAACTGTATTCGATGTATCGAATCCCGCTGATATAACATTATGTTCTCAAACTTTACTTCCTGAGGCACAGGGTGAAACCTTATATGCTACAAGATTTGCGGAAAATTACTTATACTTAGTGACATACTTAACTATTGACCCTCTTTTTGTAGTCGACCTATCAAATCCTTACAAGCCTGAGGTAAAAGGGGTACTACATGTGCCTGGCTGGTCTGTTCACATAGAGCCTGCTGAAAATCATCAACTCATAGCATTAGGAGTAGATGACCAAAATAATCAAAGACGTGTTAAAGTAAGTTGGTTCGATGTGTCAGACCCTTCAAACCCAACTGAGGTATCTACTGTTTCTATAGGTGAAGGATGGACTTGGTCATCCGCATATTCTGATGTTAAAGCCTTTACCATCTTGGATGACTACATAATAGTTCCTTTCACTGGCTGGAGCGAAAACTATTACAGGGAACAACTACAATTTATAAAATGGCAATATGAGGACAGAGAATTACTACCCTTAGGAGCAGTTAATCTTAATGGACAAGCATTGCGAACAATAAAACATACGGACTATTTCTATTCAATCACTACACAGTACATCCACGAAATAGTTCTTAATAGTAATGAACAACCTATCCTAACTGGCGTAGACATACCTCTCGCTGAATATGTAACAGACGTAATTGAAATAAATAATGCAAACAACTTAGTAGAAATTGTATCAGACACTGAAAAGGGGATGTTCACATTAAGGCTTAAGAATACTCAAAATGAAATCCTCGATTTTATCGACATAAAAACCAACGGATACTTCTCCGATGCAGTAAAAATTACTGAAGATATTATTGGGATTGTACTTAATGAATGTTGTGGAGAACCGTATTACGAATCTTACTATAGAGCGATATTAGTAAAAATAAACGAAATAGATTCCTCGCCTAAAATCGAACTCATAAGAGACGATAAAGTACCTCTTACCCCACTATACTATTGGGGCTACTTGTTATATGACTTCTATCCCATTCGTTTTCGCCCATATCCCTACTACTGGTATTACGGAGATAATGTACCAAATGAATTTATATTTTCAGCATATAACAAACTAATTATTAGAGGCAGAGCCGACACTTACAACATAACAATTGGAGACGAGGCTACTCCATCTGAAGGATTTGCAATTATAGATATCTCCCCAGAACAAGATATCACAACGGTAGGATTAGGATTTTCAAACATTGTCAACATGATTGAATCCTCCGGAAGAATATTCCTTACAACTCAAAAATATTTAGATTCCACAAACCCACCACTTACCTCCTACTATTTAAGCGAAATCTCTCTCAATCCACCTAAAGTCACAGACCCTATCAACGTTCCTGGCATAATTACCTCTATCAATCAATCTAAAGGTATCTACTTCTTAAAAGACTGGCAGTATATAAATTACGAAAATCCTTCGCCTGAATACTATTACCCACAATACGAAACATGGTTCAGAAGCATTGAAATAATTAATGGGAAGGTTAATATTTTAGATTCCGTCAATACCAAATCCACATGGGCTCAGTTCTACCATGAAATTTCTGACTATCTCCTGTATCTAACAACTCAGGATAACCTGCTCACTATCCGTAAGTATGACATTTCAGATGAAGGAAAATTTAAGAACTATGCAGAAAAGATTTTAGGATCCTCTATATGGGGTGATATAGTCCATACTGAAAAACCGTATGCTTACATCTCCATAGATAGTACTTCAATAGCAATATTAAATCTGAACTCTGAAGAAGGTATTCAATTCGCAGACCTAATTCCATTAAATTCTTACCCATCCAAATATAGAATTGGAAAAGATTATATATACATAATTTCAGGGTATGGCGGATGGTCAAAAATAGGTCTACTTTCTAAGTAATATTAGCAGATTACGCAGATACTTTCTCAGAGGAAGCAAAACTGCTACCTTCACTCCGTAGTTTTTTATATTTCTCCATCAAATCAACAAATTGTCTGAATAAATATCTACTATCATGTGGACCAGGTGATGCCTCAGGATGATATTGCACACTAAATACAGGTAACTCTTTATGCGCAATTCCAGAGCACGTCATATCATTCAAATGTATATGAGAGAGAAAAACCTTTTCCTGGTCAAGGGACTGTGGGTCAACTGCAAATCCGTGATTCTGTGAGGTAATTTCTACTTTTCGAGTAGCCATATTCATTACAGGCTGATTTGCTCCACGATGTCCAAATTTCAACTTATAAGTTTTTCCGCCAAGCGCATGCCCAATAATCTGATGCCCCAAACATATCCCCATTATTGGAATATTATTCTTCATCAATGTCCTCACAATAGGATAAATGTAACCCAAAGCGGCAGGGTCTCCAGGTCCATTAGATAATACTACTCCATCCGGATTATAAGACAGTATCTTTTCCGCAGGTGTAGTAGAAGGAACAACTGTAACTGCACAACCATTTTCCCTCAGCAAACGAAGTATATTGTATTTCACACCAAAATCCATCACTACAACTCTAAATTTAGGACTCTCAGGATGTTCCCATTCGTAAGGCTCAGAAACTGTTACCTCCTTAACATAATCACTTCCTGCCATATCAGGAGAATTTTTTGCTTTTTCAATCAAAGATTCTATGTTAAAATCTACAGTGCTAATTACACACTTCTGATTTCCCTTAGTCCTTAAAATACGAGTTATTTTTCGTGTATCCACTTGGTCAATAGCAATCACCCCATATTTTTTCAAAAATTCTGGTAATGACATAGTTGCTCTCCATGAACTCGGAGTAAAACAACATTCCCTCATCACAAACCCCCGAGCAAATACTGTTCTCGACTCAACATCCTCCTCATTACAACCGTAGTTACCTATGTGAGGATATGTCATAGTTATTATTTGACCAGCATAAGAAGGGTCTGTCAAAATCTCTTGATACCCAGTCATACTTGTATTAAAAACCAATTCACCGGTGGTTTCGCCTTCGGCACCTACTGATCTACCCCTAAAAACTGTACCATCTTCTAACACCAAAACTGCATCTTTCCATTCCATAAACATTCACTCCAAATTTTTGATTAACTTTTAATATTGTTGTAAAATGGTTATATTATACAATAAAACAATTCTTTCTGTCTTTTTATTCAGAAGTGGAATTTATTCACAATTACTAATGTTAAATATTCTGGCTCTTAGGAAAATTTCATAAAACACAATTTAATATTATCAGAATGGAGAAATTTAGTAATGCCTAAAAAAAATCTCAAAGGCGACATTTCTGACCTTACCGTAGAAATTCTCGGAGTACCTAAATCACTACTTAAGAAGGTTAGAAAATGTTGTCTTTCAATTACCCCTGATGAAACACGTGAAGTGTCTTACTTATGGATAAGGGTTACCCATCAAAACCTCATAATAAAAGAAAATGGACACCACA